>JAEYYQ010000152.1 GCA_023428365.1 Pseudomonadota bacterium
CTACAATGCCGCGCCGGTGGAGATGGGGTCGCGCTGACACCAATCCTTGGTTGTAGGTGCGCGTAAGCGCGGTCGTATCGAGATATCGGGGAATCCAATGAAACAGCTGACGTCCATCCTGGCCGCCGCTGCAGCTCTGGCGCTGGTGGCTCCAGCTGCTTCCGCTCAGGAAAAGCTCAAGGTCGGTGTCGTTACCACGCTCTCGGGGCCTGGCGCCGTTCTCGGCCAGCAGCTCCGCAATGGGTTCCAGCTCGGCGTCCAGCAGTTGGGCGGCAAGCTCGGCGGCCGCGAGGTCGAAATCATCGTTCAGGACGATGAACTGAAGCCGGACGTCGCCGTCGGCAAGACCAAGGCGCTCGTTGACCGCGACAAGGTCGACTTCATCGTGGGCCCGATCTTCTCCAACGTCGCCGGTGCGATCGTGAAGCCGGCGACCGATGGCGGCGCGTTCCTGATCAGCCCGAACGCCGGTCCGTCGAATCTCGCGGGCAAGCAGTGCAACCCGAACTTCTTCGTGACGTCCTACCAGAACGACCAGAACCATGAGGTTCTCGGTAAGTACGCCCAGGATTCCGGCATCAAGCGCGCCCTGATCATGGCTCCCAACTATCAGGCGGGTAAGGACTCGCTGGCGGGCTTCAAGCGCTACTTCAAGGGCGAACTGCTGGATGAGGTCTATGTCCCTCTCAATCAGCTCGACTATTCGGCTGAACTGTCACGCATCGCCTCGGCCAAGCCGGAAGCGATCTTCGTGTTCCTGCCGGGCGGCATGGGCGTCAACTTCGTCAAACAGTTCCGCCAGGCCGGTCTCGCGGACTCCGTGAAGTTCCTCTCGGCGTTCACGGTGGATGAGTCGACCCTGCCTGCGCAGCAGGATGCTGCCATCGGCTTCTTCAGCGGCAGCAACTGGGCGCCGAACCTGAACACGGATCAGAACAAGAAATTCGTCGCCGACTATGAGAAGGAGTTCAATGCTGTCCCCGGCAGCTACGCCTTCCACGCCTATGACGCGGCGTTGCTGATCGATAGCGCGTTGAAAGCGACCAAGGGCGATACGGCTAACAAGGATGCCGTGCGCGCCGCCTTGAAGAAGGCCGACTTCCAGTCGCTGCGCGGCCCGTTCAAGTTCAACACCAACAACTACCCGATCCAGGATTTCTACCTGGTGCAGGTCGCCAAGCGCCCGGACGGCAAGTTCCAGACCGAGATCGTCCAGCGGGTTTTTGAGAACTACGCCGATCCTTACGTCGGCGAATGCGCGATGAAGTGAGCCACGTGGCGCTGGACTTCACCGAAACGCCGATTTATCGCGGGGCAAGAACCATCTTGCCCCGCGCTTCGTAGCTGACATGTCAACCGCACTTTTCATCGTGCAGCTCCTCAACGGACTGCAGCTTGGCGTCCTGCTGTTTCTAATTGCGGCGGGCCTGACGCTCGTGTTCGGCGTCATGGACTTCATCAATCTGGCGCACGGCGTGCAGTACATGCTTGGCGCCTATCTCGCCGTCATGTTCTACGCACTGACCGGCAGTTTTCTCCTGGCGATGCTGCTGGCTCTCGGTGTCGCGCTGGCATTCGGGCTGCTGCTGGAATTCTTCGTGTTTCAGCACCTCTATGATCGCGATCATCTCGATCAGGTCATCGCAACGTTCGGGATCATCCTGTTCCTGAACCAGGGCGTGAAGCTCGTCTGGGGAGCGGCGCCCTTGTCGCTGCCGATCCCGGAAATGTTCTCCGGCTCCGTCAAGCTGATGGACGGCCTGCTCTATCCGACGTGGCGGCTCGTCATCATCGGTTCGGGGCTCACCATCGCTGCGTTGCTCTACGTTCTCGTGACACATACCCGCGTCGGCATGCTGGTGCGGGCGGGATCGACGAACCCAGCGATGGTCTCCGCGCTCGGCATCAACATCCGCCGTCTGTTCATGATCGTGTTCGGCTTCGGCACCATGCTGGCCGGGTTTGCTGGCATCATGATCGCGCCAATCCTATCGGTCGAACCAGGGATGGGCGATACGATCCTCATTCTGGCGTTCGTGGTGATCGTCATCGGCGGGATTGGGTCGATCCGAGGGGCGTTCCTCGCCGCACTTCTGATCGGGCTGGTCGATACGCTCGGCCGCTCGTTTTCGGTCGATATCCTGCGGCTGTTCATGGGGCCGTCACAGGCGCGCACCGTCGGCCCCGCCCTCGCTTCGATGATGATCTACCTGCTGATGGCAATCGTGTTGTATCTCAGGCCCGCGGGGCTGTTCCCCGCGAAGGGACGCTGAGATGACGGACACAACAACGTCAGCCTCCGCAGCCACATCCCGCTCACCACTCGCCGGTCGCGGCAGCATCGCGTTGCCCGTGATCCTGTTCGCCGCGTTCGCGCTCGTCCCGTTCATCGCCGCCGCGACCAGCGAGAGTTATTTGCTCAGCCTCATTACGCGCGTGATGATCTTCGCGATCGCGGCCCTGGCGCTTGATCTTCTGGTCGGATATGGCGCGCTTGTATCGTTCGGACATGCGGCGTTCATGGGACTGGGCGGCTATGCCGTCGGCATCCTGTCAGCGCACGGCATCACGGATGCGCTCGTCGCTCTACCAACAGCGCTCGCGGTTTCGGCTCTCTTTGCCTACGTCACCGGCGCGGTTTGCCTCCGGACCAAAGGCGTCTACTTCATCATGATCACGCTGGCGTTCGGGCAGATGGCCTATTTCACCGCCGCCTCGCTCGCGCCTTACGGCGGCGATGACGGCATGACGCTCGGTGGCCGCAGCACCATTGCGGGATTCGACGTCCTCTCCAGCGACCGCGCGTTTTATTATTTCGTTTTCGCCTGCCTTCTGGGAACGTACCTGCTCTGCCGCGCGCTGATTGCCTCACGCTTCGGTCGCGTGTTCCGTGGCGCGCGCGAGAACCCGACACGCATGGCCGCTATCGGCTTCGACGTCGTGCGCTATCAGCATGTCGCTTACATCATCGCCGGCATGATCGGCGGCCTGTCGGGCTTCCTGCTCACCAACGCCACGGAGTTCATCAGCCCAGCCTATATGTCCTGGCAGCGTTCCGGCGAGCTGCTGATCATGATCATCTTCGGCGGCATCGGCACGCTGAACGGCGCCATCATCGGAGCCACGGCGTTCCTTCTGCTGGAGGAATGGCTCGCGGGTTTCACCGAACATTGGAAGGTGATCTTCGGACCGCTGCTGGTCATCGTCGCCGTGTATGCTCGCGGTGGCTTGTTGGGACTGGCAGCACACCTGACGCGGAGGTCCGGCCGTGGCTGACGCCGTGCTTCACATCGAAAACCTGCGCAAGAACTTCGACAGCTTGGTCGTCACCGACGACGTGACACTCGACATACGCGCGGGCGAGTTGCACGCCGTCATCGGTCCGAACGGTGCGGGCAAGACGACGCTGATCAACCAGATTTCCGGCGCACTGGCTCCCGATGCCGGGCGCATTATTTTCGCCGGTCAGGACGTGACGGCGTTACCGATGCACGCCCGCGCCGCCCTCGGTCTCACGCGCTCATTTCAGATTACCTCGATCCTTCCGGGCTTTTCGGCGCTCGAAAACGTCGCTCTCGCCGTTCAGGCGCACTCCGGTTCGAGCTTCCGTTTCGTCGGACGCGCCGCCGATGAGGAGGAGCTTAACGCGCCAGCGATGACAGCTCTCGCCGAAGTTGGGCTCGCTGATCGCGCCCACGTTCAGGCCGGTTTGTTCTCACACGGTGAAAAGCGCGCCCTTGAACTCGCCATCGCGCTCGCGACCGAGCCGACACTCATGCTGCTCGATGAGCCGATGGCCGGAACGGGTCATGAGGAAAGCGCGCAACTCGTCGCCGTGCTGCAACGCCTGAAGCGGCGCTTTCCAATCCTGCTCGTCGAGCACGATATGACAGCCGTATTCGCCCTGGCCGACCGCATCTCAGTGCTGATCTATGGCCGTGTGCTCGCCAGCGGGAAACCGGACGAGGTCCGCGCCGATCCGCAGGTCGTGGCCGCCTATCTCGGCGACGAGATGGAGTGACGCGGATGCTGACCGTCGAAAATTTGCAGTCCGGTTATGGCAGCACCCAAGTTCTGTTCGACATCAGCTTCGCTGTCGGTGCCGGTGAGATTGTGACCCTGCTCGGCCGCAACGGCATGGGCAAGACAACGACCATCAAGACCGTGATGGGACTGCTGCCAGCGCGCGGCGGTGCGGTACGCTTTGACGATACGCCGCTGCTCACTCTGCCGCCTTATCGCATCGCGCAAGCCGGACTTGGACTTGTCCCCGAAGGGCGGCAGGTGTTTCCCACTTTAAGCGTCGAGGAAAACCTCATTGCGACCGCCGCTTCCCGGTTCGGAACACCGCGTTGGACGCTAGACAATATCTTTGCATTCTTCCCGCGACTGGCCGAACGGCGCGGCCATATGGGCAACCAGCTTTCCGGCGGCGAACAGCAGATGCTCGCAATCGGCCGCGCGCTGATGACCAATCCCAAGCTGCTTATTCTCGATGAAGCGACGGAAGGACTGGCGCCACTGATCCGTGCAGAGGTCTGGGATTGCCTCGCTAAACTGAAGGCCGAGGGCCAAGCCATTCTACTCGTCGACAAACATCTGAAAATGCTGACCCGCTTTGCCGACCGTCACGTCGTAATCGAGAAGGGTCGCGATGTCTGGACTGGAACGTCGCAAGAGCTGATGGCGGATCCCACGATCAGCCAACGTTATTTGCAGGTCTGACGAGCTATTTCACGATCAGGTCGCGAGTGATCGTGGAAAGCAACTCGCAGCCGTCGTTCGTTACCAACACGTTGTCGATCAGCCGCGCGCCAAGCTTTTCCTCACCGAGAAACACGGGCGGTTCAATAGTCACAACCATGCCAGCTTCAAGCGTATAGGTGCTGCCGCCGATCATATGGATCGGCTCGCCCCAGGTTGGCGGAAAGCCGGGCGCGAGACCATAGCCCGACGTGTGCACGCGTCCGTGGCCTAAACCGGCATCCTCGATAACGCGTTTCGCGGCCTCGTGCGGGACGATAGCCGGAACACCGGCGCGGATCTCGGCGATGCACGCATCGCACGCACGGCGCGCGAGATCGTGAAGCTCTTGCATCCGTGCCGTCGGCGTCCCGAGACAGAATTGTCGCCCAATCGTCGACGTATAGCGGCGAAATGCGGAGCCATACTCAATGTTGATGAAATCGCCTGCTTGCAAAATACGCTCTGTCGGTGCCCCATGACTGAAACAGGACCGATCCCCGGATACGAGATTCAGCGTGCTCGCCGCAATGCCGCTGCCGCGCGACAGCAGCGCATCGTAGACCTTGCCGGCAAGCGCCAGCTCGGATTGTCCCGGCGCGAGCGCC
>JAEYYQ010000237.1 GCA_023428365.1 Pseudomonadota bacterium
GCGGGATGATGTTGACGCCGAAGCGGTTGCCCGCCACCTCGTTAACCGTCAGCGATGTGCCGTCGAGCGCAACCGAGCCCTTGGGCGCGATGTAGCGGGCGAGATGCTCAGGCGCCTCGAACGTGAAACGGCGGCTTTCACCATCCTCCTGAATATCGGCAATCACGGCTTTGCCGTCGACATGACCGGAAACGATATGGCCGCCGAGTTCATCTCCGGCTGTCAGCGCCCTCTCCAGATTGATGCGCATGCCGGGCTGCCAGCCATCGAGGGTCGTCTTTGAGCGGGTCTCATTGGAGGCGTCGGCCGTGAAGACACTGCCTTCACCTTGCGGCTGGACGGTCGTTACCGTCAGACAGCAGCCATCACAGGCGATCGAAGCGCCGATCTTGATCGAGGCGGCGGGATAGGACGAGCGGATGGAAAACCGCCCGTCGTCGCGCGCAACGATCTCGCCGATGTCGGTAATGATCCCGGTGAACATGATCCTACAGTCGCTCTTTCTTCGATACCGAACCAGACGTCAGGATGCGGGCTGACGGCGCCGGAAGACGATCATATCATCGCCGCCGACTTTACGCTTCGATGTTACCATGAGATCGAGGCCGGGCAGCAATGCGCTCGGCACCTGCGCGCCCGCACCGCCCGGGGCGCGGAACATGACGACCTCGTCGACGAAGTGCGCCCTCGAGAACGCCCGCCACGCAGCGGTGCCGCCTTCCACGAGCAATCGGGTGATGCCCCGAGCAACCAGTGCTTCCATGATCGCCGGGAGCCACAACGCACCGTCCACTTCGCGGACCGGCTCAACCACGCAGCCGTGAGCCTCCAGGGCCAACCGCCGTTCATGGTCAACCGTCCGGCCGCAGAAGATGATCACCGGTACCTCACGCGCCGTACTCACCAGCTTGCTACCCAGGGAAATATCGAGATTGCGCGCCAGCACCAGCCGGATCGGCGAACGATTTTCCAGGCCGGGAAGACGGCAGGTAAGTTCGGGATCATCGTCAGCAACGGTGCGGCTGCCAACCAGAATAGCGTCGGCCTGGGCCCGCAGCAGATGGCCTTGCGCCCGCGCCACTGGTCCCGTCACCCACACCGGCTTGCCGTCGCTTCCTCGCGGCACGGTGTTGTCCGCAGCGAGCGCCAGCTTGAGCTGTGTGAACGGCCGGCGTTCGCTGACGCGCAGAATGTGGCCGCGTGTCACCCAGTCCGCCTCGTCGCTCAGAACACCGCGCGTGACAGCGATGCCCGCAGCGCGCAATCGATCAAGCCCACGTCCCGAAACTCGGGCATCCGGATCTTCGATCCCCGCGACGACACGCGCAATGCCAGCAGCGACGATGGCGTCCGCACAGGGCGGCGTCTTACCGTGATGCGAACACGGCTCCAGCGTCACGTACATGGTGGCGCCAGCCGCCCGTGGCCCAGCGCGCCTTAACGCTTCCGTTTCCGCGTGAGGTCGTCCGCCCGACTGCGTCCATCCGCGCGCGATCACCTCGCCCGTGGCTTCGTTGACGATCACCGCCCCGACAGCCGGATTGGGCGCCGTATTGCCGAGCCCGCGACGCGCCAGCATCAGCGCCATACGCATGAACTGGAGGTCGCGAAGGGTCTGGGCCGGATCGTTGCTATCAGTCGGCGGTGTTCGGGACATTGGCACTCCGGCTTGCGCCGTTGCCTTTCGCAATTTCTGTCAGCACTTCCTGGAAATCCGCCGCCTCACGGAAGTCTCGATAGACGGACGCAAAACGCACGTAGGCAACCGGATCTAAGCCGCGCAGCGCCTCGATCACCATCTCGCCGATCATTGATGAGGAGATTTCGGCCTCACCGGTACTTTCAAGCTGTCGAACGATCCCCGACACCATGCGGTCGATCCGCTCGGTGTCGACCGGACGCTTACGCAGCGCGATCTCAACGGAACGCAGCAGTTTGTCCCGCTCGAACGGTACTTTCCTGCCCGAGCGCTTCACCACGATGATCTCGCGCAACTGCACCCGCTCGAAGGTCGTGAAACGTCCGCCGCAGATCGGGCACACACGCCGCCGCCGGATCGCCGCGCTTTCCTCGGTCGGCCGGCTGTCCTTAACCTGCGTTTCGTCGCTACCGCAAAACGGGCAACGCATGGTGAATGCTCCATCGAAGGCAACGGGCGCGACCGATCCCGATGCCGGTCAGCAGCCGTCCGCCTAATCTAATTCAGCCCGCCGGAAACCGCGAGCGCAGCAAATCGCGCATCCACTGCGCAGCGGCCCAACGGTCCGCGGGCCAGTCTCAGTAAATCGGGAAGCGACGGCACAGAGCCATCGCCTTTTCCTTGACCGCAGCCTCTACGGCGGCGTTGCCCTCTTCGCCGTTGCGGGCCAAACCGTCGAGAACCTCAGCGATCAGACGTCCGATCTCACGAAATTCTTCAACGCCGAAGCCGCGCGTCGTACCGGCAGGCGAGCCGAGGCGGACGCCGGACGTTACCGTCGGCTTCTCCGGATCGAACGGCACACCGTTCTTGTTACAGGTGATGTGAGCCCGGCCCAGCGCCTTCTCGGTGATGTTGCCGGTCAGCTTCTTCGGCCGCAGATCGACCAGAACGACGTGCGTATCGGTGCCACCCGAGACCAGATCGAGACCTTCCGCCTGCAGCACCTCGCCCAGCGCTGCCGCGTTCTCGACCACGGACTTGGCGTAGGTCTTGAACTCCGGCTGCAATGCTTCGCCGAACGCCACCGCCTTGGCGGCTATGATGTGCATCAGCGGACCGCCCTGTAGGCCAGGGAAGATCGCCGAGTTGATCTTCTTGGCGATGTCCGCGTCGTTGGTCAGGATCATGCCGCCGCGCGGACCGCGCAGCGTCTTGTGCGTGGTGGTCGTCACGACGTGGGCATGTGGCAGCGGGCTCGGATGCGCGCCACCAGCGACCAGACCGGCGAAGTGGGCCATGTCGACCATGAGATACGCGCCGACTTCGTCTGCGATCTTGCGGAATGCTGCGAAATCGATGCGGCGCGGGTAGGCGGAGCCACCGGCGATGATGATCTTCGGCTTGTGCTCCAGCGCCAGCGCGCGGACTTCATCGTGGTCGATGACGTTGTCCTGACGGCGCACGCCATAGTGCACCGCGTTGAACCACTTGCCCGACATGTTGACGGACGCGCCGTGCGTGAGATGGCCGCCAGCAGCCAGCGACAGGCCGAGGATCGTGTCGCCCGGCTTTGCCAGCGCGAGGAATACGCCCTGGTTGGCCTGGCTGCCGGAGTTCGGCTGGACGTTGGCGAAGCCGCAGTCGAACAGCTTCTTGGCTCGTTCGATTGCCAGTTCTTCTGCGATATCAACGTATTGACAGCCACCGTAATAGCGCCGCCCAGGATAACCTTCAGCGTATTTGTTGGTCAGCACCGTGCCCGCCGCTTCGAGCACCGCACGCGACACGATGTTCTCCGACGCGATCAGCTCGATCTCGTCGCGCTGGCGACCGAGTTCCTTCGCAACCGCGCTGTAGAGTTCGGGATCACGATCTGCGAGGGACTGTCCGAAGAAATCCGATGGCGCGCCGCTGCGCGTCGCCTTGTCGTTCATAGTCGTCCTCGTTCGGCGGTGATGCTGAGGCCGAAACGGGCGATGGCGCGCCCGTCCCCCAATGCCCGCTGCATATCATGCCAGCGCGCAGGCCAACAACCTCACAAACACCGAGGGCGACGGGATGGCGCGATTGGCTATTCGGCTGCAACCTTGGTCGGGCCGGCGGTGAGGCCGAATTCACCCCACAGCGTGGACAGCGACGCGACCAGATGGTCGATATCCGCATCCGAGTGCTGCGGTGTCGGCGTCAGGCGCAACCGCTCGGTGCCGCGCGGCACCGTTGGGTAGTTGATGGGTTGCACATAAATTCCGAACCGGTCGAGCAGAACATCGGTCACGTTCTTGCAGAGCACCGGATCACCGACCATCACCGGAACGATGTGGCTGGGGTTTTCGATGACCGGCAAGCCAGCGGCTGTCAGCCGGCGTTTCAGGGTCCGGGCGCGTTCCTGATGCCGGGCACGCTCCAGCGTGCTCGACTTCAAATGGCGAACACTGGTCAATGCACCCGCCACTACAGCCGGTGCCAGCGAAGTCGTGAAGATGAAGCCGGGGGCGTAGCTGCGGATCGCATCGCAGCAATCGCGGCTGGCGGCGATATAACCGCCCATTACACCGAAGCCCTTGGCCAGCGTGCCGTTGATGATGTCGACCCGGTCGAGCACGCCATCACGTTCGGCGATACCGCCGCCATGATCGCCGTACATGCCGACGGCGTGGACCTCATCGAGATAGGTCAGCGCGCCATAACGGTCCGCCAGATCACAGATGGCCGCGATTGGCGCAATGGTGCCGTCCATCGAGTAGACCGACTCGAATACGATGATCTTGGGTGTCTCACGATCGAACGCGGCGAGCAGGGCTTCGAGATTGGCGAGATCGTTGTGGCGCCAGATCCGCTTCGGCCCGCCACCGTGCCGGATGCCCTGGATCATGGATGCGTGGTTCTTCTCGTCGGAGAAGATCACGACGCCCGGCAGCAACCGCGTCAGCGTCGATAGCGTGGCGTCATTGGCGACATAGGCCGAAGTGAACAACAGCGCCGCTTCCTTGCCATGCAGCGAGGCAAGCTCTGCTTCGAGCTCAACGTGATAGCGCGTCGTTCCGGAAATATTGCGGGTGCCGCCAGAACCTGCACCGACTTTGTCCACCGCTTCGTGCATGGCGGCGAGAACATCGGGATGCTGCCCCATGCCCAGGTAGTCGTTGGAGCACCAGACGGTAATCGGTTGCGCCGAACCGGCGTCAAAGCGCTCGGCTACTGGGAACGACCCGCATGTCCGCCGCAAGTCGGCGAATACCCGATAGCGTCCTTCAGCTTGTACGGCCGCCAACGCACTCTGGAATTTGGTCGCGTAATCCACCGAACCTGCCTCTCGCCTCCGCGGAGATTTGGGCAGCTGCCCCATGCTGCCGGAGCAGCAAACATCCGCGGTGTCCCCGGCTGCTTGTTTGTAACCAGTCTAGCCCGACGCGTAAACGGTGCGAGAACCGTTCTAAAGAGTTCGTATCGACGCACCCGCCAACGCTAGACACAACCTCGCCGCGTGCGAGGCCTTGATCACGATCAAATCGAAAAGCGAGATCAGTAGGCGGAGGCCGTCGCTCCCACGCCGTCCTTACGATAAAGGTCCCGGCGGAACTGAACCACACCGTCTTCTGTGGCCCAGGCGGTGATGTAGACGAAGTGAACCGGAACGGGCGTTTTCAGCCTGACATCGAGCCTCTCGCCGGTTTTTCTCATCTCTTCGATACGCGCCAGCTTCCACTCGCCATTACCGGCGAGGAGCCACGACGCCAGTTGGTCGATGCCCTGCACGCGCACGCAACCGGAGCTGGCAGCGCGGAAGTTGCGCCCGAACAAGCTGTCGGACGGCGTGTCGTGCATGTAGACCGAGTGATTGTTGTGAAAATTGATCTTCAGAAAGCCGAGCGGGTTATCTTTGCCGGGCTGCTGCCGGTAGACGAGGCTCTGGGGCTGGCTCGATGACCAGGTGATTTTCGCCGGATCGAGCTTTCGCCCGTCACCGCCATAAGCATCGATGCCATACTTCTGCAGCACGCTCTGACCCTGCTTCTCCATTTCACGGCCCTTCGGGATCAGATCCTTGGAGATGACCGTCGGCGGCAGCGTCCAGATCGGATTGAAGTTCAGCTCGTGGATGGTTGAGCGCAATAGCGGCGTCTGACGGTCGAACTGGCCAACCACACCGGAATGGCGCGACACGACGCGGTCACCTTCAACCGCCTCGATTTGAGCGGACGGGACATTGACCAGGACGTACTTCTTGCCCGCGGAACGAGCCAGCTCGCTGACACGGCCGAGGTTGGTTTTGAGCTGACCGAGCCGGGTGGCAGCCGGGACATTGAGGGCCGCAATGGTGCGCTTATCCACGATCCCAGTGGGAGAAAGGCCATTGGAGGCCTGGAACCGCTTCACCGCGCGCTCGAGGGTGTAGTCGAAGTAATCCGGAGAGCCACCATCTTCCCGCAGGTCGCCCGACGACAACAGTCGCTTGCGGAGAATGGCGACAGCCTGGCTGGACATGCCGAGCTGCAACGTACCGTCCGGCACCGTCTCCCAGCCGCCTTCAGAGACAATATCCGTGTAGCGCTTGATGGCGGCCTTCATCGGCTCGATGTTGGAGGGCGATATCGTCGGGTAGCCGCGCGGCGGATTGGCCTCCCATTCCCGCACGAAACTACGATCATACGTCTGCGACGTGCTTTTCTCGGTATTGGACGCGAATGGGTTCCAGCTGTTTCCGTCGGACGCCGACACCGGACTGACGAGTGCAATCGCGACCGTTGCGCCGACTGCCGCAAATGCTCCCCGCGCGAAACCGCAACGGCCTACCCGCATCCCGCTCACGTCATCCGCTCCTTAGCACCAGTGCTCAGCAAAGCGGTGGCACGATGGACCCTCCGCCATGCTCAGATCCGAGCAGAGGTGAAAGATCAATTCGCACCACGCATACGCCGCCGCGACTGCGGAGCAGCCGTCGATCGACGATGGAGCACCAGTCTTATCAATTGCCGCTTACAGACAGGCCAGCGAGCACCGCCTGAGCCCCACACTCCCATCTGCCCGCAAAACCCTGAGCTATTCATTCTCGGGAGGAAAGAGGCAAATACGGATGATCCACGCGACACGACACGCATGATGCGTCAACGCAACAACTTTGCGTTCGCGCTCCGCGCATGAGGCCTGACTGCGTTACTGGCCGCGCGTGGCGATCAGAGGCGGTATCTGATCTGGTTCGCCCAGAAACGCTCAAGCCGCATGAGGACCTTGTTCAAGTTCTCAAGGTCATGGGCGCCAACCTCGCCAACTGTTTCAAGCGAACCGAGCTGGCGGCGGTAGAGCTGCGCGACGACCTTGCAAGCTTCCCAGCCTTTGTCAGTCAGGCGCACCCGCACCGAACGGCGATCGGACGCACCGCGGTTGTAGTGGATGTAGCCTTTCTCGACGAGCTTCTTCAGGTTGTAGGAGACGTTGGAGCCGAGATAGTAGCCGCGAGCTTTGAGTTCTCCTGCGGTCAGCTCCTCATCGCCAAGGTTGTGCAGTAACAGAGCCTGCACCGCATTGAGCTCGCTATCACCGCCACGGCGATCGAACTCATCCTTGATCACGTCCAGCAGCAACCGATGCAGTCGCTCGATCGACCTGAGTGCTTCAAGGTATTCGGTGCTGAGAGCCTCCTCGGTGAGCGGTTCAGCGTGGGTCTGCCTGAATGCCATCGTCATGCTTGTCCCCGGCTTATTTTACGCGGGCCATACGCCCTTAACAGCATTTACCAGGGCAGTTAGACGGAAAGACTTGAAGCTTAGCCTAATATACGCAGTTAAAATCAAGTAAATATCCGAGGAAAATTCAACACTATTACAGGTTATGACATCATACGCGAGCGGCCTGCATCTCCTCACGGGTTGGAAGACTAAGCCCAACCGCTGCTGTGGGAGCAAGCCAGCTTTCTAAATTTGCCTGATCAACCATTTCCACCCGGCTTGGTGACCATCGCGGCGTATTATCCTTATCTTTCAGCACTGCGCGCACGCCTTCCGCGAAATCGTGACATTGCACGAGCTGGCAAGCGAGCCGGTAGTCGGTTGCCAGCGTCTGGCGCAAATCGCGCTCCGCCGACCCTCGGATATGCCGGAATATGATCGCCAGGGCTGTTGGCGAGCGTTGCTGCAAGTCCGCCAGAACACCACCGCACCATGAACTGTCTTCACCACTCCCTTGGGAGTGTTCTTCGAGCCGAGCTAGAACATCCTCGAGCGTCGGAGCACTGAAGCAGGTTTCGATCATTTCACGTCTGCGAGGCAGATCGCCCTCGCCTGGACGCTCATGGCGATCATCCAGCAATGGGTCGACCGGGTCGGCGTCGGCGAGCCCCGCGGAAATCTCCGCAAAGCGTGCAGCCGGAATGCAATGGGTCACGAGACCCAGCGCATACGCATCTGCGCGTCCAATTCTGCGCCCGGTGAGCCCGAGATACATGCCGATATGCCCCGGCATCCGAGCAAAGACCGAAGCAATTCCGTCGTCGGGATGGCAACCGACCGCAGCTTCGGGCATGGCAAACTCGTAGCGTTCGCCGGCGACGCGATGCGTCCCAAACATCGTCAGTGCAACGCCGTTCCCCATCACGATGCCATCGATCAGAGACACAGTCGGTTTGGAGAAGCATTCCTGCAGCCAAACGAGCGCGTATTTGTCGGCCAACAGTCGTTTCGCACCCTCAAAGTTACTCTCAACGAGCGCCGAGAGTTCGCGCAAATCACCGCCAGCAGAGAAAACTCCGGGCACATTCGAGCTGATCATCACAGCGTAGATGTTCGGGTCGCGGGCATAATTTGGAAACGCAGCAGCAATACGTGACCGCATGTCCGCCGTGATCGCATTGCGCGCCCGCGGACGGTTCAGAACAATGGTTCCCAGCGCACCATTGGAACCAATTGCCACGTCCACGTCTTCAGCTGTCGAACGGATTGCCTCAGTCATCATGCGCTGCCATATCTACTTCGTGTGCATTATACGCGGCTCACCGCGATGTGACCTTTATTGCACCACGAATGCACCTATAGATGTGGCTCTGATCAGGCAAGGCTCGCACGTCAAAATAGAGGGGCAATGAGAGTCGACCACAGACACACCAATCGGAACCAACGATGCGGTTGAATGCGGCGACACTAAGCACGCGGCTGTCTCTCCTTGTCCTCGGCGCCATTGCTGTCGCGGCCGTTTCCAATACGCGCCCTTCCCACGGTGAAGAACCTTTACGCCTCGCGCAGGCGGGCGGTTCGTCGCAAACTGTCTCGGCACAAGTCATCCCACCTGATCCGGTGCCAAAGCCGGGACGTGCGCCGGCAGCCAAAGCCGAGCCGAACTGGCCCAAAACTGTACCCGATGCCAAGGCTGAGGCGGAAGCTGCCACCAAGCCACCCGATGTGTGGTCGCCGGAAGAAATCGCCGAGGCGAAGGCGTATTGCGAGCAGGCACTGCGTGGCGTTGCGGCTGTTGTCGTGCCGGCGGAACCGATCAAGAGCGGTGAATGCGGCGCACCGGCTCCCGTCGAACTGATCAGCATCGGCAGCAATCCGGAAGTTGCCCTGTCGCCGCCCGTAACGGTGACGTGCGACATGGTCGTGAAGCTCGCCGAGTGGATGAAGGAGGATGTCCAGCCGCTCGCAAGGCTGCACTTCAACGAGAAGGTCATTCGCCTCTCAACGATGAGTTCCTATTCCTGCCGCAACGCGTACGGGCGTAAGCGCACGCGCCTCAGCGAACACGGTCGTGCCAACGCCATCGATCTGGGCCGGTTCATTACCGATAAGGGTACGGAAATCGACCTTCTGGCCAACTGGGGACCGACCGAACGTGACGTCCGCGCCGCTATCGCGGCTGCCATAAAGGCTGAGGAGAAGCGTAAGGGGGAGGAAAAGAAGGCCGCCGAAGAGTAGAAAGCCGCAGATAAGGCCAAGGCACGCGGTAAAACTCCAGGGATTGTTGAGCAGCCTGCCGAAAGCCCACCGAAACCCATTGCATCCGCCCAGCCGTCATCCGCGCCGTCCGAAAGGCCTGCGTTGCTGCCCGACCGGCTCGGTTTCCGCCAGGGTACCCTGATTGATGGCGTGCCCCCGCCGCGATCACGCAACCGCGAGAAAACCGCGAAGGCAGCCGCACCGCCGAGCGAACCACCGAGCAATCTGGGCAAGCCGACACCCGCCCCTGTGATCATGCCACTCACACCTCCAATCGATAAGAAAGGCGAATTTCTGAGGGCTTTACACACGGCCGCTTGCAAGCGTTTCGGCACCGTTCTCGGTCCCGAAGCCAACGAAGCCCACCGCAACCATTTCCACTTGGACATGGCCGAGCGCCGGAGAGGCAATTTCTGCGAATAAGCGTCGAACACGCGCACTTGCCATACGCGGCCTGTCCAGCGATGGTGACGCGACAGTTTCCAGCTTGCAGGCAGGTTCGCCATGAAGCCGCGCTCTACCCTCACCGATCGTGTCCAACCGGCTATCAGTTCCGGCCCGGCCGGGGTCTCTACACCTGGCGCCTACCCTACCGTCCGCATGCGACGCAACCGGCGGTCAGACTGGTCGCGACGCCTCGTTGCCGAGAATACACTGACGCCGTCCGACCTGATCTGGCCGATGTTCGTCGTCGAAGGGCAGAACGTCCGCATGCCGGTCCCCTCGATGCCCGGCGTCGAGCGTTTGTCAGCCGATCTCATCGTTGCCGCTGCGGAAGAGGCGCTGGAACTCGGCATTCCAGCGATCGCGCTGTTTCCCTACACGGATCCCAACCTGCGCACCGAGGATGGGCGCGAAGCCTGGAACCCACAAAACCTCGTCTGCCGAGCGACGCGCGGCGTGCGAGATGCCGGACTTGATATCGGCGTTCTGCTGGACGTCGCGCTCGATCCCTATACCAGCCATGGCCACGACGGCCTGATGCGCGGCGATACGATTCTCAATGACGAAACGATCGAAGCTTTGATCCGGCAGACGCTGGTGCAGGTCGAAGCAGGCTGTGACATCATCGCGCCGTCGGACATGATGGACGGCCGTATCGGTGCCATCCGCCAGGCATTGGAAGACGCAGGACATACGTCCACGCAGATCATGGCGTACGCGGCAAAATACGCGTCAGCATTCTATGGTCCGTTCCGCGATGCCGTCGGTTCGTCCGGCGCGCTGAAGGGCGACAAGCGCACCTATCAGATGGACCCGGCCAATTCCGACGAGGCCATCCGCGAGGTGGCGCTCGATCTGGATGAAGGCGCGGACATGGTGATGGTCAAGCCAGGCATGCCCTACCTCGACATCGTACGGCGCGTGCATGACACGTTCGGCGTTCCGACCTTCGCCTATCAGGTGTCTGGGGAGTACGCGATGCTGATGGCGGCGGCCGAGAATGGCTGGCTGGATAGCGATAAGGTCATGATCGAGAGCCTGCTGGCATTCAAGCGCGCGGGGGCAGCCGGTGTTTTGACTTACTTCGCGCCGCGCGCCGCGCGCTGGCTTGCCACTCACGCGTGATGCGTCAACGCCAATGGCCCGTCCCGGCAGGTCATGGCTCATCGCACTGGCGCTCAGCACACTCACGGCGATCTTGCTGACCGGATGCGCCTCATGGCCGGACGCCATCGAGGCTCGCGCGTGCCGCAGGCTTGTCCCGGCGATCAATCCTTCCGGAATGGACTTCGACGTGCTGGCCACTCGTCAGCGACCAGGCGAACGCATTGAGGTCATCTATCACGCGCATGGCCAGCACGGCATCGTCCAGCACCGGCTGGTCTGCACATTTGCTCGCGATCAAGTGCGACCCGACGATCGGCTGGCTCGTGTCTGGCAGGATGGCATCGAGATCGGGCCGATCCGGCTGGCGTTCCTCAAGCGGTTCTGGCTGAACACGCCGGAGGCCGCGACATCCGACCCCGCACCGTATCTGACTCTCGGCTGGATGCCGAACTTGCCGCAGAGCGTTGCTGTCGCCCTGCAGCACGTACTTTCAGCGCTTCCTTTGATCAGCATCTACGCCATGCTCGCACCGGCCTATGCGCTGATTTACGGACTGCTCGGCAGGATCAATCTCGCATTTGGCGAATTTGCTGCGATCGGTGGCTACGGAGCCGTGCTGGGCTTCGCGTTGACGGCATCGGCACTTCCGCTTTGGGCCTATCTTCTGGCTTGCGTTGCCATCGGAATGGCCACCGCTGGCCTGCATGGCTATGTCACCGGCAAGCTGGTTTTTGCGCCGCTGCGGCACGCTAGCGGACAGCACGTGCTGATTGCCACCGTTGGACTTGCGCTTGCGTTGCAGGAGTACATTCGGATCTTTCAAGGCCCCGCGTTGCGGTGGATCGAGCCGACGCTCAATCAACCTGTCGGCCTTGCGCGAAGTTCGGCCTTTGTCGTGACCGTTACCCCGATCGCGGCGCTCGTCACGGTTGTAGCAGTCATCGCGGCAGTCGGACTGCTGATGCTGATGCGCTCAACACGCTTTGGCCGTCACTGGCGCGCCTGCGCCGATGACCGGCAGGCTGCCGTTCTGTTCGGGATAGATCCGTTGCATATCCTATTGATTTCAGTGATCCTGGCCTCCGCCCTGGCCGGACTGGCCGGTGTCATATCGACCGTCTTCTATGGCGGACTGGGTACGTCGGGAGGGCTCGTTCTCGGCCTCAAGGCGTTGATAGCCGCCATCATCGGCGGCATAGGCTCGATCTCGGGAGCGCTTGTCGGGGGCGTCGCCATCGGCGTCCTGGAGACCGTTTGGTCGGCGCTATTTCCTATCGAGTATCGCGATCTTGCCATCTACGGTGCTCTTGCCGCATTGCTGATCTGGCGCCCGCAAGGGATGCTGCGGAACCGAGACAATAGCAGTCATTAATCAGCTTCCATCCTTGTCCATGCGAGGGAGCTTGCTTACGTACGATCGCCTCACATAGACTCCCGCTTCACAGTGGACCCGAGCGTTCAAACGGATGACCGAGCAGAAGAAGAATTTTCCGGAATTCTACGTCACGGCGCCCCAGCCCTGCCCCTATCTGGAGGGCCGGCTCGAACGCAAGTTGTTCACGCACCTGACGCATGACAAGCCGCCGGCACTGGTCGACAATCTGCTCAAGGGCGGATTTCGGCGCAGCCAGAACATCGCCTACATGCCCTACTGCGAGGGGTGCCAGGCGTGCGTGTCAGTGCGGGTTGCGGTCGATGAATTCACACCCAACCGCTCGTTCCAGCGGGTGCTGAAGGCCAATGCCGACCTGACCACGCGTCGGATAGCGCCTCATCCCACTGCCGAACAATACAGCCTGTTTCGCGACTACATCGATCAACGCCATTCGGACGGCGGCATGGCCGATATGACGGTGCTCGACTATGCCATGATGATTGAGGACAGCATCGTCACCACGTTCCTGTCCGAATATCGCGCCCCCGCAACCGGATCATCGGAGGGGCCATTGATGGGTATCGCGCTCTGCGATCGCCTGTCGGATGGCATTTCGATGGTCTATAGCTTTTACGATACGGAAGTGCCGCAGCGCAGCTTCGGCACCTACATGATCCTCGAGCACGTCGAATACGCGCGCCAGCTCGGCCTGCCCTACCTGTATTTGGGCTATTGGATCGAAGGCTCGCGCAAAATGAACTACAAGACGCGCTTTCATCCCCAGGAGCGCCTCACCGGCAGCGGCTGGGAGCGTGTGAAGCGTCAGAAATGACGGGATTGGCCCACGCCACTCTGATCCGCGCGCCTTACGGCCCAATTTCCCTGGCGATCTTTTCAAACATGTAAGCCCACTTCGATTTCTGGGCTTCGACAAGTGCGCTCATATTCGCGCGCACCTCAATCAGCATCGTGCAATCCGGCGTATCCGCCGAAGCGCCTTCCGTTCCCAAGCTATTGATACGCGCCAGAAAATCCGCGGACTCCTGATCATATTCACGAATCTGGTCGTCCTGCACGAAAGGTGCGGCTTCCTTCATGAACGTAGTGTAGTCCCAGCCACGCTTTTCCTTGAGCAGCCGCAGACGTTCCTGAAAATCCGGCTTGTGGGCGGCATTGAGATCGCGCAACGCGGCTGCCGTATCATCAACGACAGCTTCGAAATCTTCCCTGCTGCACGGGCTCTGGGCGTGCACGCCGTTCGCGGCCACCATGCAGGTCAGCACTATCAGACAAAGCGCGCGCCACATTGGAAAAACGCCCCCCGTCGCCGCGTTGCAGTCGCACCTAACCCATGGCGCAGACCAAAGCCAAGTGCAAGCTTTTGATCCGCCTCGAAACAATCCCGACGTGGATCAACACTATCCGAAGCTGGGGCCGAACTTATTCGACCGCGGGAAGCCCTTTGGCGCAACCTTGCCGGCCTGTGAGCGCTGCCCCACCCATTCCTGAAGATCCTTCATAGTCAGCGTGAAGGTGCGCCCGGCGGAATCGAGCCAGGTCAGGCCGTCAGCACGCGCAAACGCGCGCGCATCGGCCAGCTTTCCATCCTTGAAGCGCTGCAAAATCATGCCCTTACCGCGCGTCATCTCGTTGACCTCGGCCATCGGGAACACCAGCAGCTTCCGGTTCTCACCGACCGTCGCGATCATATCGCCAGCGCACGGAATACAAATCTGCGCTTCCTCCGGCTCGCTGACGTTTAAGATCTGCTTGCCCTTGCGGGTCAGCGCGATCACCTCATCCTCGGGCACGATAAAGCCGTATCCCCCCGTGCTGGCGACGAGCAGCTTGCGACCGGGCTCGTGCACGAACAGCTCAAGGATATCGTGACTTTCTTCAAGATCGACCATCAACCGGACCGGCTCGCCGTGGCCGCGTCCACCGGGAAGATCGGCACCCGTCAGAGTGAAGAAGCGACCGTTCGTTGCGAAGACGAGCAACTTGTCGGTCGTGAACGCCTTGACCGCACGCTTCAGCTTGTCGCCCTGCTTGAAGTCGAGCTTGGACAGATCATCCAGGTGGCCCTTCAAGGCCCGGATCCAGCCCTTCTCCGACAGCACGACCGTAATCGGCTCTTTCTCGATGAAGGCCTGCTCGAGATCGACTTCAATTGTCGGAGCATCAGCAAAGGACGTGCGACGTCGCCCCAGATCGGTCTTCTTTGAATATTCCTCGCGCAGCTCTTTCACCTGCTCGGAACTCTTATGCCATTGCAGGTGTTCCGAATCCAACAATGCCTGCAGGTCGCGCTTCTCGCCCGACAACCGGTCATGCTCGGCGCGAATCTCGACCTCTTCCAGTTTGGACAGAGACCGCAGTCGTAAATTGAGGATAGCTTCTGCCTGGACTTCGCTGAGCTTGAATTTCGCGATCAGCTTGGCTTTCGGATCATCCTCGAAGCGGACGATCCGGATCACCTCGTCGATGTTGAGATAGGCGATGAGGTACCCGTCGAGCACTTCCAGCCGATGCTCGATCTTCGCGAGGCGGAACTGCGATCGCTTCACCAGCACGTCAATGCGGTGTTCCAGCCACTGCTGAAGAACCTCGCGCAGCGACAGCACGTTCGGAATCTGGCCGCCCGACAGCACGTTCATGTTCAGGCCGAAGCGGATTTCCAGCTCCGACAGCCGGAACACGCTTTCCATCAGCACGACCGGATCGACGGTCCGGCTCTTCGGCTCGAGGATCAGGCGCACTTCTTCGGCTGACTCATCACGCACGTCGCCGACCAGCGGGAGCTTCTTATCCTGCAGCAGCTCCGCAAGCTTCTCGACGAGCTTGGATTTGGCGACCTGATAGGGGATCTCGGTGATGACCACCTGATACATCCCG
>JAEYYQ010000254.1 GCA_023428365.1 Pseudomonadota bacterium
GCGATGACACGCGCTGCAAGTCCGCTAATTATTTTCGCAGTACGAGGTTGCGCGAGCCCGACAAAACAGCGAATTTGAAAAATGTCGGGAACGCGCTTTCGACGGATACGTTGCTGTTGCTGTCAGAGGCCGCTGTTTAATCGAGATGAGTGACGTTATCAAAAAGAAAGGACCACACGGTAAAGAGACGACAGGAGATGCGATGAGTGAGTCCGAACGCGAACACATCGGAAGCGACACCAATCGCGAGACGGAGTCACTCGACACCAGCATCGCGCTAGAGAGCGACGACATTGCAGCACTCCTGCTTGTTCTTCCCGACGAGATCCGCCGCAGATTGAGAAAAACCAAAGGCAAGGGTGTTCCGAGCATCAGGGGGCATGTGCGTTACGCCGGGCGCGGACGCGGCATTCCCTACGTTCACCCCGAAGTGAGTGACTTCAACATCAAACGGACGAAGGCCGACCTCTACGAAGAGGCCGTACGCTGCGACATTCCCGGCCGTTCGCGTATGACGAAGAGCGAACTCGAATGTGCGGTTGGCGCTTGCTGACCGGCATCTGAGACGCCTGCGTTAACCTCTGCCCGCTCCGATCCGCATATCGGCCTGCATTTCTCTGTCTGCTGGGCCTTGTGCTGATCCCAGTGAAGCGCCACGTTGCCCGCGACAGCTTCACTGCATGAGAGCACACTTCGTTGCGCCTGAACGACATTACCGACGGCACCATCGACGCTCTGAAAAACGCGGGCGCCTATCTCACAGATCTCGCCACTCCGACGCTGCGGCTCGGCGTTACCGGGCTTTCGCGATCCGGCAAGACCGTGTTCATCACCGCGCTGATCCGGAATCTGACGGCAGGCGGCCGATTGCCGTTCTTCGCGCCTTATGCAGAAGGCCGTGAACTGCGTGCCTATCTGCAGCCGCAACCTGACGATAACGTTCCTCGCTTCGACTATGAGGCCCACATCTCGGCACTGACCGGAGATCCGCCACGGTGGCCGGAAAGCACGCGGCACGTCAGCGAACTGCGCGTCACTATCGAATATCAGCCGTCAAATGTTGTATGGCGTGCCGTCACGCCGGGCCGGCTTCACGTCGATATCGTCGATTATCCCGGCGAGTGGCTGCTGGATCTCGGACTGCTCGACCAGACATATGAAGAGTGGTCCAAGGAAGCGTTGATGCTCGCGCGCGAGCCGGGGCGTCACCCATCGGCGCGCAGCTGGCTCTCACATCTCCAGACACTCGACCCAGCCGCGGCGCTCAATGAGCAGGTCGCGCTGGAAGCTGCGCGCATCTTCACCGATTACCTCAACGCCGCGCGCGCCGCCGAACCCGCGCTGTCGACGCTTGGCCCCGGCCGCTTCCTGCTCCCCGGCGAACTTGCCGGTTCACCATTGCTGACATTCGTGCCGCTCGACATGCCCGATGGTTGGACAATCCCGCGGGAGTCTGTCGCCGCGATGATGCAGCGCCGGTTCGAGAGCTACAAAACGCACGTCGTCAAACCATTCTTCCGCGAACACTTCAGCCGTCTCGATCGGCAGATCGTACTGATCGACGTGCTTGCCGCGCTGAACGCCGGACCGAGCGCAACGACGGATCTGAGCCGCGCGCTCGAAGCATCGCTGCGGGCCTTTCGACCGGGCGCGCGCAGTTGGCTGGCGAGCATCCTGCCGCGCCGGATCGACCGCATTCTATTTGCGGCCAGCAAGGCCGATCATCTGCCGAGCAGCAGCCACGACCGGCTCGAAGCCATTCTTCGTCTGATGACGGAGCAAGCCGCAGCCCGTGCGACGTTCGCCGGTGCCTCCGTCGGTGTGATTGCGATGGCCGCGCTACGAGCGACACGGGAAGTCGAGGCGCAGCACAAAGGTGAGAAGATGGCCTGCATTCGCGGGGTGCCGCTCGCGGGCCAGCGCATCGGCAATCAGACATTCGATGGTAAATCTGAGGTCGCGCTGTTTCCCGGCGATCTGCCCGCCGATCCCCGTCAACTCCTCGTGCCGGGACCGGATAGCGCGCCCGGCGCCGTTCAGTTCATACGCTTCCGGCCTCCCCGTCTCGCCCGCCTGCCTTGGGTCGCTGGTGATCCGCAGCCCTGGCCTCACGTGCGGCTCGACCGTGCCCTGCAGTTTCTGATCGGAGACCGCCTGTCATGACGGCCGAGACACCTCATCGCACGCCACGGATTTTCGATCCAAACGATCCGGCTTTGGTCGATGAACCTTCATCCTCGTCTTCTTCTTCGGGTGCGGATGAGCCATATGCCGACAATCCTGATGCGACCGCCTCCCCTTCCGTTCTCCCTCCGCGCGGTATCAAATGGGGTGCCATACTTGGCTCGGCGATCCTGGGACTGGCCGCGCTCGCCTTCAGCTTATGGCTGACCCGTTTTGTCACCGACGCTCTCGCGCGCGACGATCTCATCGGCTGGACGGCGACCGCACTCGTGGCCATCGCTGCAATTGCGGCCTTGGCGATCGTGCTGCGCGAGACCATCGGGCTGATGCGGCTGCGTAAGCTCGGACGTCTGCGTCGCGATCTGGAAGCCAGCCTCGATGCCCGCGATACGCGGCAAGAGAAAGAACACCTCCGGGATCTCATGAGTTCGTTCTCCAATCGCGACGACCTGCGATGGAGCATCGCACGGTTCCGCGATCACGAGGGCGATGTGCGCGACCCTGGTGATCTTGCGAGGCTCGCAGACCGCGAAATCTTTGCCCCTCTCGATCAGCGCGCCAAGCGCATCGTTTTAACGTCGGCCAAGCGCGTCAGCGTCGTCACCGCGATCAGCTCGATGCCGCTCGTCGACGTCGTGTTCGTACTGGTCGAGAACCTGCGGATGCTGCGCACGCTGGCCACGCTCTACGGTGGCCGCCCGGGCGTAATGGCTGCCCTCAAGCTCGGCCGCATGGTGGTGACGCATCTCGTTGCAACCGGCGGCGTGGCGCTGACCGATGATCTGCTAGGTCAATTTCTCGGCCAGGATTTACTGCGCCGGCTGTCACGTCGTCTCGGTGAAGGCGCCTTCAACGGCGCCATGACGGCGCGGATCGGGACCGCCGCAATTCAGGTGATCCGTCCCCTGCCGTTTCTCGATGCGCCACCGGTGCGGGTTCGGGATTTCCTCTCCGAACTGTTTCGCACTTTGCCCGTCGGCAAGGGAAAGTCTTGAGCGCAAAATAGAGAGCTTTGAGTTTACGCCGCACGCGTCATAGGCGGCTCCAGAGCCGGCAACGGATCGCGGGCCCAGATCTCAGCGCGCCTGCGTGCGCTGAGCAGGATGGGCGGTGGCGACAGGTCATCCTTGGTCGACAGCAGATACGAGAGCAGGCGCCCCGAGCAACGGGCAGTCCACCATCCGATCAGCGCCGACAGCGACAATCCGAGAATTACCGGCGCCATCCAGCCCATGAGACTGACAGAGACGGTAAAGCTCAGCGCCGCCATCGCGAGACCAATCAGAATATGCCAGGCATGAAAGCGGAAGGCCTCCAGCATGCGGATGCCGGTCTCGCCCCGCTGCTGCGGCTTCCAGCCGGCATCCATGCCAATCAAGATTTGAGACACTGCGGTCGTCTGCGTCGCCATCAGGATCGGTGCGATCAGCATCGAGAATAGCGTTTCGACAATGACGCCGCCGGTTACACGTGCCGCACCACCGCGCTCGCCAGCCGCAGCCACACGACGCAACTCCAGGATCAGGCCCACGGCCTTCGGGAGCAACACCACCGCCATGGTCGCCAGGAACAACCGGAATGCCGCTCCGGGATCAACCACTGGCCAGATCGGAAAGAGAGACTTCCCATCCAGGAAGTAACTCGGAATGACATGCGTTCCCTGCAGCGCCAGCACGATGCCGACAGCCAGCGACAGTCCCCAAATCGCGGAGACGAGGTAGGCCGTCGCGCCCATCAGCAGATGAATCCGACCCATCACAGTCAGACCGCGACGGCTAACGATGTTGAGATGCTGAAGGTTGCCCTGAGCCCAGCGTCGGTCACGAACGACCAGTTCGACCAAACCTGGAGGCGCACCTTCGTAAGAGCCCTCCAGTGACGGCGCCATGTGCACTTCCCACCCGGCGCGCGTCAGCAGGGCCGCCTCGACGAAATCATGGCTCTGGACGTGCCCACCGAACGGCGGACGTCCCGGCAGTTCCGGTAAGCCTGCAGCCGAGGCAAACGCACCCGTGCGGATGATCGCGTTGTGTCCCCAGTAGTTGCCCTCGTGCTGTTGCCACGCGGCAATGCCGCTGGACACCGCCGGCCCGTAGACGCCAGCCGCAAACTGCTGCAGCCGCTGGAAGATGGTTTGCCCGCCGACGAGGCGGGGAACGGTCTGGATGAGACCGGCACGCGGGTTCCGGTCCATCGCCAGCGCCAGTCGGACCAGCGTATCGCCGGACATGACGCTGTCGGCATCGAAACAGACGAAATAATCATAGCCGGCGCCGAACCGCTCAACCCAGTCGTGGATGTTGCCGGACTTCTTCGCCGTATTCTCACGACGGCGGCGATAATAAACCGGCACAACATCGCTCAGCCGTTGTGCCAGCGTCGCGAACACGGCCTCTTCCCGCTGACCGGCTTCCGCGCTTCGGCTGTCGCTGAGGATGAACACCTCGAAGTTTGACGTCTTACCCAGCGACGCCAAATCCTCCGCTATCGCCTCGATCGTACCGGCAATTGTGGCAGTGTCCTCGTGGTAGACCGGAAACAGCAACGCGGTGCGCCCCTGAATCTCGCCGGACGTGTCGGGCAATTCGAGCGTGTCGTGACGCTCGCCAGCAAACAGCGGCATTAACCCAATCGCTGCCGACAGCGAACCCAGCGCGATCCACCCGAACGCCAGTGTCGACAGAATCAGGAACACCACCTGCAGTGGCGTGATTTGAACGAACGACAGCACCGCATACAGTTCGCGCGCAAAGCCGTAAGTGAGCAGGAGGCCGCCGCCAAACAGCGCAGCCCGCGTCACCCACTGCCCATCAGAAGGGGCAGACTTACGAGCCAGGCGTTTGTTGAAATCCTGAAGAGGCATCAACATCGACTGCTCGGGCGGCAGCATGGAGCGCCCAGCATCACGCGAGCTGTTGGCTGCTTCCATCGGGCAAACCGAGGGTGATTGTCTCATGTCTTCGTCCAGCGATAGAGCCAGCTTTCGGAGACTGAACGCTCGCCATTCTTAAGAACAAGCCGAAGCTCGATCAGATCCGCCGAATTCGGCTGAAGTTCAAAAGTGCACCGGACACCGCCGATATCGGGATGCCGCTGAAGCACAACATTCGAAACTGTCCCCGCGCTGGCGGTAACATCGGCAGCCGGCAACTCAGCGGCGTCCTTAAGCGCGGGACCATCGAAATCCACGATAAAGATGACGCTGCCTTTGCGCCCTTTGCCGCGACGCGTCTTACGCACACGCGCGCCGGCCCAAGCCACTGGAACCGAGTCGCCCCATGTCAGCCGGTAGGCAAAAGCATACGGCTTGCCGCTTTCCTGCGTGCGGGCCGGCCGCCAGAACGCAATGATATTGTCGTGAATTTCCTCATCGGCCGGAATTTCAATCAGCTCGATATAGCCATCGCCCCATCCGCCACGAGGCTCGACCCACACTGTTGGCCGAGTTTCGTAATGGGCATCCAGATCCTCGAAGTTCGAGAAACTCCGGTCGCGCTGCGACAGTCCGAATCCTTTCGGATCCCGATCGATGAAAGCACTCACCTGCAGCAGCTTGGGATTGGTTAACGGCCGCCAGATGCGCTCACCGTTACCGTTCAGAATAGCAAGACCCTCGCTGTCGTGAACTGCGGGGCGATAGTCGGCGCCATTGCGCCGGTGCGCCGCCCCGTGCAGGAACATGCTCGTCAGCGGCGCAAGTCCGAGGTGCGGGATATCACGACGAGGATAGAGCGTCGCCTCGACATCCATCACCGTTGCCTGGCCGGGTTGAATCGAAAAGCGATAGGCGCCCGTCGTCGACGGGCTATCGAGTAGCGCGTGCACAATGATCGCCTGGGCACCGGCTGCGGGCTTCTCGATCCAGAACGCGCGGAAAATCGGAAATTCCTCGCCCGGCGGCTTGGCGGTATTGATCGCCAGCCCGCGCGCAGACAATCCATAGCTCTGCTCTCTCCCGACGGCGCGAAAGTAGGTCGCACCCTGAAAAACAGCATACTCATTCATCACATCCGACCGGTTGATCGGACCGTGAATGCGAAACCCCGAAAATCCGAATGGAGCGGCCTGCGGCGCGTTGCTGATTTGCGGGCCAATCGAAAACAGCGTCCCGTCGGCTTTGAGCTGGCGCGCGCGCTGTCCCTCGACGATCCAGATCTCGACCGGCGTATCGTAGAGGTAGCCCAGCGCGAACAGCTGCAGCTCGAAATCGAGTTTCTCTCCGCGCCAGATCGCTTGCTCCTGACGGAAGCGAATGTCGCGATACTGCTCGGGAGTGAGCTTATCGAAAGGCTCCGGCAATTCCATTTGCGGCCGCGCGAAGGAACGCTGGGCTAGCTGATACGCCGCGTTCTTCACGAAATCCGTGTTGAACGCCTCACCGTCCTGCGGGCCGGCACTACCTTGCGCCTGAGCAGCATCGCTGAGCCAATTGATCGCCGGAATACCACCCGCGAGGGCCCACGCTAAAGTGCTCTGCAGAGCCGAGCGCCGGCTCATGCCAGAACCAATCATTCCCAGATGTCCTGATGTCCTCAGACTTGTCTCCCTTGACGGACTGGAAGCTCGAACAGCTACGCCTGAGCCTGCCGCCGGATCATGGCTGCCCGTGCTCTGACGCTGATCATTCCCCATCCACGCCAAGTCCTTGAAGGGATACCATTTCTGCGAATGATTAGTGAGTCGGACTATTGGGAAACAATGTGGCGTTTTTTCCTATCGTGAGCAGGTGCAATACGACGGCGGACGGATGGTCGTTTGCATGTCGCGTCATTGCCACAGCAAGACCAACCCTTGCCCAGGCCCTGCAATCGGATCGACGGACGGCAATCCGACCGTCGGTATGGAGCCCAGAGCGACGGCGCGGTCGGCCGCATTGGCGCGTCTCAAATCAACATCGTTCTGGCCTTCCGGGTAGGCGCCAACGACGACAAGTCCTGGCCGCTGGTCACGCCGGCAGTGGCCGACCCCAACGGGGATGGTAACGGCGTCACCGGCTTCGATCGACAACACAGGCCCTGTTGCACCGCCGAATTGAACCTCGGCCGATCCTGCCGCGATACCCAACACTTCGTGGCAGGTCGAATGGTAGTGCTGGAACGAATAGATGCCGTTGACCCATCCATGGCCCCAGCCGTGTCTGGCGAAAAGCTCCTGAAACAACCCGACCGCCTCGTCCTCGGATCGTGACCGGCCGATGGCGGAGCGATAGACAACGAGCGGCAACCGATCGTTGTTCGGGATCATCCCGTCGTCTTTCAGCAAGAAGGTTTCGATCTGCAAGGTCATGGGGTCATTTACCTATGGCCGGCACCTGTGGCCCGGCGGTGTCAGCCAGACAATGTGCGTACGGGGTGCATTGCAGCGTCATCGGCCGTGTGTACTATCCCGCCGACGCGGCAAATGCGGCCGAGTTTGCGTGAGGGGGATATCGCATGCCGATTGCTGAAGAACTGCTGATGGACGCCATCATGCAGACCAGGTCGCAAATCGACTTTCTGTGGCAATTCTTCATCACGGTACAGATCGCTCTGTTTGCGCTGCTGTTCATCTACGACAAGGCGATCGAAACCTTCAATTCGTTCGCACGACTGCTCGCCATCTGTGGCGTCGGCATTTTCGATTGGATCAATTCGCAGGCGCTGAAAAACAGCTACACCCTGCTCAACGCGTTTCACGAACAGTACCGCGCCGATTTTGGCCAACCCCAGAGATTTCAATCCGTCCTGTACGAGCATTTCGTCCTTGCCAACTTCGAAGGCCGCGTCAGCATGATCGGCTTCACCCACGGCATGGCCTTCGCCGTCGTCGTCATGGCCTTCCTGTGGCGCCGCTCGATGCAGCATCATCCGAAGTAGCACCCGACCGCTATCGGGGTACAACTGCGATTTCCCGGGCAGAGTTCCCCCACCATGTTGAGCAATTCTATTGCTCACGACATGATTCTGAACGATGTTCAAAGAAGCCCTTTCTTCCGGTGCCTGAACAGCGTTGTTGATAACCGCAAAACGAAGACTAGCCGACATTATTGATCACAAAGTATGCTTAATTCAAAGATCGGCGCCACCAGGAGGATTCATGGGGCCGGAAAATACGTCGCAGCAGCATGCAAATTCCGAGCTTCATCTTTTGAATCTCGCCCAGGATCTCGAGCGGGCAGATCATGAAGACGCTGTCGCCGTCGCATTCCAGGAATTCATAGAGAATGCAGGATTCACGAGTTTTTCCTGCCGACGTTTTCAGCCCGCCGCCCTGGTCGGTCCGGAGAGTATTTTTCTAAGTACGACGCCGCAGGCCTGGCGCGACCTCTACCAGGAGCGGGGCTGGGGCGTCCACGACCCTATCCTTCAAGAACTTCGCGGCCGATGCTGCTCTTTCGTTTGGTCGGAAGTCCTGAGCAGCAACTCACTTACTGCCCCGCAGCAGGAGCTCATGCGAGAGGCCGCCGCAAAAGGGCTCGTCGATGGCTTCGGAATATCAATTCACGAAGCGGGCGGATATGTCGGCACCGTGAACCTGGCTGCGACATCGGTTAATCTGGACCCTGCGGGACGGGCGACGTTGGCGCTCGCGTCCGTCTACCTTTACCAGCGCCTTTGCGCATTACGCGCGGCAGCGCAACGTTGCGCCGGCAAACGCCTCAGTCCACGCGAGATCGAGATTCTGCGCTGGATCACGGAAGGGAAGTCGGACTGGCAGATCGGCAGAATCCTGGCCATCTCCGATAAAACGGTGAACTATCATATAGAGCGGAAATTCGGGGTCGCAACGCGGGTTCAGGCCGTCGTCAGCGCGATTCAGCAAGGATCGCTCAGCTACTGACGCCGGCTGGCCTGCCAGTCTCCAATAACGGCCGCCGTCGCCTGCTGGGGCACGATGGCGCCCCGATGTTGGATGACCACCGCTGCCAACCTGTGGCCGAAGTGGGCCGCATCCGTCGGGCTGCCACCGGCACTGCGTACGGCGACATAACCGGCATTGAAGGAATCACCAGCCGCAGTCGTATCGACCGGATCGATCCTTTCCGGACAAGGCACCCAGTTGGCCTCGGCTTCGACATAGGCTCCCTCTGCGCCAGATTTCACAGCGATTTCGGGGACACCAAGTTCACCCAGGCGCTTGCAAACAGCCTCAACGTCTTCGTCCCCCCAAAGCGCCTGCTCGTCGTCCAAGGTCGGAAGTGCAATATCCGATAACTGCCAGAACCGTGCGAACGTCCGCCTCGCGCGATCCAGGTCTCCGCCCCAGCCACGCGGGCGATAGTTGCTATCCATGACAACGCGCGCGCCGTTCGATTTTGCCGATTTCAACGCCTCGGCGAACAGGTCCAACCCCCGCTCTGTATAGAGTGACAACGTCACGCCGGAAAAATAGACCACCGCTGCGTTCTCTATGCCATGGACCACGCGTTCGGTGCCGCTGCATTCGAAAACGTCGCGCGCGGCGGCACGATCGCGCCAGTACCAGAACGACCGCTCGCCCTCTTTGCTGATCTCGATCAGATAGAGACCCGGCATCCGGCCGGTCAGCTTTGTCATCAGATCGGTGCCGACAATCTCCCGCCCCGCGAGGTCGGCTATTCCCTGACTATAGGGATCGTCTCCCAGCGCCGTAGCATAAGCCACGCTGACACCGGCCCGAGCGAGATAAACAGCCGTGTTGAACGTATCACCGCCATAGGCCAAGCCGAACCGCCCGTCGGGTTCGCGGGCGAGTTCTACCATGCATTCTCCGACCGAGACCACCCGGCCACTTTTCCAGGATTGTGTCATTCCGGGGTCAGTGCTGTCATATGTCTGCTACACGCTCGAAACTACTTTACTAAAGGATACTCGGCGTGTTCCGCAATGCGAGAAGGTGCAGCTTGATCGCGGTTCGGATTTAGCCTAGCCGAGAAGAGCATCGCTGCTGCCCCACGGCAGCCGGCACGTACCGGATGTCGCCAGGAGGGCAGCCGTGAATATTTGCATGATTGGCGCAGGCTATGTTGGTCTGGTCTCGGCAGCCTGCTTTTCCGAGTTCGGCTGGACAGTTGCGTGCGTCGACAAGGATCGCGACCGGGTCGAGAGCCTGAAGCGAGGCGCTGTCCCGATCTACGAGCCGGGCCTCGATGACCTTCTACATCGCAATCTGGCTGCCGGCCGGCTGACGTTCTCCAACGATCTCGGGCCTGCCGTCGCAGCCGCTGATCTCATCTTCCTGGCCGTTGGCACTCCAATGCGCCGTGGCGATGGCCATGCCGATCTCAGCTACGTTTTTGCCGCCGTGGCCGAAATTGCGCCACATCTCAATGGCTTCACCGTCATCACCACCAAATCGACCGTCCCGGTTGGCACAAGCCGGGAGATATCTCGACGCCTCAAGGAATTGAGACCGGACGCCGATTTCGCCGTCTGTTCGAACCCGGAGTTCCTGCGGGAAGGCTCCGCGATCCAGGACTTCACCCACCCAGACCGCGTGCTGGTCGGCTGCGAGGATCCGCGCGCAAAAGACGTGATGGAGCGGCTTTATAAGCCACTCGCTCTTCGAAACGCGCCAATCATGTTCGTACGGCCCGAGTCGGCGGAACTCGCCAATTACGCGGCCAACGCCTTCCTCGCCCTGAAAATCAGTTTCATCAACGAAATCGCAGATCTGTGCGAGGAGATCGGGGCCGATGTTCAGGAAGTGGCCAGCGCCGTCGGCAAGGATGGGCGCATCGGTGACAAGTTCCTGCATCCCGGTCCCGGCTATGGCGGCTCCTGCTTCCCCAAGGACGTCTCCGCGTTGGTGCGCAGCGCGCGAGAGGCAAGAGCCCCCCTGTCGATCATAGAACAAGTGCAGCGGGTCAACGACGAGCGCAAGATCGCCATGGCGAGCCGCATCGAGCGCGCCGCTGGCGGATCAGTGCGCGACAAGGTGATCGCGGTGCTCGGTGTCACCTTCAAGCCCAACACCGATGACATGCGCGACGCGCCAAGTCTGGTTCTTATCCCGATGCTGCAGGAGCGAGGCGCAACCGTTCGCGCCTACGATCCGCAAGGACGCAAGCACGGCGAGAGCTTGCTGCCCGGCGTCGACTGGCGCGAAAGCGCCCTGGAGGCTGCCCAGGCGGCGGACATCGCTGTCGTGGTCACGGAATGGAACGAATTCCGGGCGCTTGATCTGACGGCCCTGAAGCAGGCCATGCGCGGCTCAGTGCTGGTGGATCTGCGCAACGTATACCATCCCCGCGATGCTATCGCGCAGGGCTTTACGTACACAAGCATCGGGCGCATTGGCGGAAACGATCCAGCCGATCATGACTGACGTTTAGTTGCGCGCGGCGATCTCGTCGAAGATGGTCTGCGTCCAACGCTTCCTGCGCGGAGCGCTGCGTTCATTCTGAGCGTTGCGCGGTCTTGCCTCGGTCCGCGGCCGCGCATCAGCGATCGGCGGCGGTGCAGCGAGGCTACCCTCGCGCGTCACAGGCACTGGCGGAGCCGCCTCAACCGGTCCACCTACGGACATGCGCCCAGGCAAAGGTTCAACAGTTGCCGTCCGGGTCATCTCCCCGACAACAGGCGGCTGCACCATGACGCTCCACGCCCGTGACATGCCGGGACGCTCTTCAGCCGATGCGGATTGCGAGCGGCCCGAGGCGCGATCCTGAGCGACAACGGTGGTCGGCACGCAGCGGCCATCACCCGTAAACATTTCATCCGACCGGCAGGTCGCCGAGCAAGCCTGTCCATCGAACCTGCGGATCAGCGTCAGCATGATGGCGTCAGGTGCGTCGACCGGGAGACTTGCGTTGACGCGGCTGGTGAAGCCGCTCATGGCGCGCTTCGAGCCGCTCCCCCAGTCGCCGTCGATCTCGCCGTAGTAGCATCCGACCCTGCGCAGCTCGGTTTGCAGCTCGCGAGCGAGCTCATAGCGGTTAGTTGGAATGGACTGTTCGGGCTGCTCGCTGACAACGCCCTGCCGGCCGATGAAAATCTCCTGGCGATCCCACGGCGCCGCAGCCACATGGACGAACGGCTGCTGGTTGCTGCCAGCAACGACAGCCCGTCGGACAGCGGTCCGATCGCCACCTGCCGCTCGCGCCTTATTGGGTGCAATCGCAGGTGCTTGTGCTGCCTGTATATTCTGGAAGGCCTCTTCCAGGCCGACGCTGCCTGCCGGCACCCGCATGTTGACGGCCGCAAGTCCCAATCCGGCCAAGAGAAGCACAATGCCGAACCACATACGCATGACCGCTCCCCCGACGCTCAGGCGCCTATGCGGAACCAACTCCCGACCTGCAGACATATAATCGAAACTCTCTGCGCGAGTAGACAGATACGCCAAGACAACTAGAG
>JAEYYQ010000261.1 GCA_023428365.1 Pseudomonadota bacterium
CCGAGCGCCGCAAGGGCGCGCCGAAGATGGACGACGCCACGCTGTTGGCCGGCCTTACGCCGGAGCAGCAGGCCACCATCCACACCATGGAAACCTTCCACTGGCGCCTGAAGTTCGTCCGCCGCCCGCTCTTCAAGATCCCCATCCCCGTGCTGTTCAACCGCGAAGGCGACCGCTACGTGGTGGTCAACGAGGACGGGACGATCGATGAGAACCCGGCGTTGAAGTTGAGGGATTGAGGCAAGCCCGGGCCATTCGCGAACGCAACCCGCTGTTCCTTATCCCCGTGCAACGGGGATAAGGTACCGAAGACGGATGAGGGTCGCGCGGTGCCGGGGAGGGGAAGTCAACCCGATTCCTAATGGGAACGGTGGCAGTTAAGCTTCTTCGATCCTCGCTGCTCCCATCAGGTCCATGTCGTCGGAAGAACAAGCCAAGCGTTTCATCAACACGCTGAAAGAACTCGGTGGTTCCGCCGGCAATGGCAGCCTCGCCGCTGAACTCGGCTGGGCCGACAGCACGTATCAACGGATCAAGGCGCGTCTGATCGAGGAAGGCAGGATCGTGCCGGGGCGTGGCCGCGGCGGGTCGGTGGCGCTGGCCGAAGGCAAGGCCCCCGCCCGTGCCGGCAAGGCGGAACCGCGCACGCCCGCACCACGCGCGAAGGCGACGGTCGGCAGCGGCAGCGGTCAGTACGCCCAGTCCTTCAATGCCATCGACAAGGCGATGCGCAACGACGAAGGCCTAGCCTCCGAACTGGACTACGCTGAACAGACGTCGTGGCTGCTGTTCCTGAAATACCTGGACGACATGGAGCACGAGTGGGCCGAGGAAGCTGCGCTCGAAGGCAAGACGTACACGCCGATCCTCGCCAGGCCCTACCGCTGGCAGGACTGGGCGGCGCCGAAAACAAAAGACGGCAAGCCGGACCCGAACGCACGCACCGGCAGCGACCTGATCGACTTCGTCAACGGCAAGCTCGTCCCGCACTTGAAGTCGTTCAAGGACAGCAGCGTCGGTGCCGATTCACTGCAATACAAGATCGGCGAAATCTTCTCGGAAGTCGCCAACCGCTTCCGATCGGGCTACACGTTGCGCGACGTGCTGCAGATCGTGGACACGCTGAGCTTCGGCAGTTCCGAGGCCAAGCACGAACTGTCCGACCTCTACGAAACCCGCATCAAGCGCATGGGCAACGCCGGCCGCAATGGCGGCGAGTACTACACGCCGCGCCCGCTGATTCGCGCCATGATCCAGGTGGTACAACCGAAGATCGGCGAAACCATCTATGACGGCGCCTGCGGCAGTGCGGGCTTCCTGTGCGAGGCATGGGAGCACCTGCGGCAGGCGGACCTGTCGGCGAGCGACTGGCGCATCCTTCAGCGCAGTACCTTCTACGGGCAGGAGAAGAAGTCGCTGGCCTATGTGTTGGGCGTGATGAACATGATCCTGCACGGGATCGACGCGCCCAACATCCGCCACGCCAACACGCTGTCGGAGAACGTCATGGACATCCAGCAGAAGGATCGCCATGACATCGTGCTGGCCAATCCACCGTTCGGCGGTGGCGAGCGGCCGGAGGTGCAGCAGAACTTTCCGATCCGCTCATCGGAGACAGGCTATCTCTTTCTGCAGCACTTCATACGCAAGCTCAAGGCCGGCGGTCGCGCGGCCATCGTCATCAAGAACACTTTCCTCAGCAACACCGACAACGCCAGTGTGGAGTTGCGCCGCGAATTGCTGGCCAGCTGCAACCTGCACACCGTGCTGGATTGCCCGTCCGGCACCTTTCAGGGTGCGGGCGTGAAGACGGTGGTGCTGTTTTTCGACAAGGGCGCGCCGACCCGCAAGATCTGGTACTACCAGCTTGATCCCGGCCGCTCGCTGGGCAAGACCAACCCGTTGAACGATGCCGACCTGGCCGAGTTCGTGGCCTTGCAGAAGACCAAAGCCGGCGGCGAAAAGAGTTGGACAGTGAGCGTGGCGGATGTGGATGCATCCACCTGCGACCTGTCGGTGAAGAACCCGCATATGCCGGAAGCGGCGCCGCAGCGCACGCCGCAGCAGATCATTGACGACATGCTGGCGCGTGACGCGGAGACGTCGACGTTGCTGGCGCAGGTGAGGGGGATGTTGTGAGTGCAGTCGCCGGCGCGTTTGAGACAATCACTTTGCAGCATCGGTGGCCAATGCAGCCAATCAGCAAAGTTGTAACGTTTTATGGCGGTGGCACGCCATCGAAACAGCGTGGTGACTTTTGGGGTGGGGACATTCCATGGGTATCGCCAAAGGACATGAAGTCGGATGTTGTCACCGAGTCGATCGACAACATAACGCCGGCGGCTGTTGACGGCTCCGCTGTGAAGATGATACCGGCGGGTGCACTGTTGGTGGTTGTGCGGTCAGGTATCTTGGCCCGCACAGTTCCAATTGCCCGCGCCGGCGTCGGACTGACGATAAATCAGGACTTGAAGGCACTTGTGCCATCACCGAGCTTGGATGCTAGTTTTCTTACTTATTTCATGCAGTCGGCCGAGGGCCATTTGCTTGCGGTGGTAAGTCGTGGGGCAACTGTCCATAGACTCGAAACGGATGCGCTGAAATCACTGGAGATTCCTTTGCCTCCGCTTGCTGAGCAAAGGCGCATTGTCGCGAAGCTGGATCAGGCCTTCGCCGCCCTCGACCGCGCCTGTGCCAATGCCGAGGCGAATCTGGGAGATGCCCGCCAACTGTTTGATGCGGAAATTCAGTTAGCGTTTGAACGGGCAGCCGAAGGTAGGCGGATGCTTCCGTTCGATTCCCTCTGCGAAGCGTTGACCCCGAAGTTGAAGCTGAAGCGACAGGACTATCTGGCTGATGGCGCCTATCCAGTTGTTTCTCAGGAAGCCGATCTTATTTCCGGCTACTGGAATGACGCCTCAGCCGTTCTTGAGAAAGAAGGCGATGTGGTCGTATTCGGCGATCACACCTGCTGCTTGAAGTATGTGGATTTCGACTTCGTGGTTGGCGCAGATGGTACTAAGGTGCTGCAGCCATCCAACGGAATCTCGGGAAAGTTCTTGTACTACGGACTGCGCAGTCAGCCGATCCAGCAAACCGGATACGCCCGTCATTTCAAGCTGCTACGAGAGAAAGCTCTGCCTGAATTGTCGATGCCAGAGCAGAAGCGAATCACGGATCATCTCGATCAGATGGAAGCTAGGTGTGTAAAGCTGAGCGAGGCTTACGAGTCCAAACTAAAAGACATCGCCGCGCTCCGCCAATCCCTGCTGCAAGCCGCTTTCTCCGGCCAACTGACCTGATACGGAAGCCGCCATGTCCGAAACCGAAGCCGACACCCGCGCCAACCGCATCGACCCGGTGCTGCGCGAGGCCGGCTGGGGCAGGGTGGAGGGGTCGCAGGTCCAGCGCGAACTGATCTGCCCCGGCCGCATCCTGGCCGGCGGCCAGCGCGGCACGGCGCTGTCGGCGGATTACGTGCTCAGCTACCGTGGCCGCAAGCTGGCGGTCATCGAGGCCAAAAAGGCTGGGCTGGGCCACACCACCGGCGTCGGCCAAGCCAAGGACTACGCCGGGCGGCTCAAGGCCCGCTTTGCCTATGCCACCAACGGCATAGGCTGGTACGGCATCGACATGCACACCGGCACCGAAGGCGATATCGCCCTGCCGTTCCCCACGCCGGAACAACTCTGGCGGCGCTGCTTCCCGGAAGGCAACGACTGGCGCGATCGTTTCGGCGCAGTACCGTTCGAAACCGGTGGCGGCAAATGGCAACCTCGCTACTACCAGCACAACGCCATCACCGCCGTGCTGGATGCCATCGCCAAGGACCGCGAACGCATCCTGCTGACCCTGGCCACGGGCACCGGCAAGACCTCCATCGCCTTCCAGATCGCATGGAAATTGTTCCATGCCCACTGGAACCTCAGCCGCAACCCCGTCCGCCGCCCACGCATCCTGTTCCTTGCCGACCGCAACATCCTGGCCGACCAGGCCTACAACGCCTTCAGCGCCTTCCCGCCCGATGCGCTGTGCCGCATACGCCCGGAGGAGATCCGAAGGAAGGGTGGCATCCCACGCAACGCCAGCGTGTTCTTCACCATCTTCCAGACCTTCATGACCAATGACGGCGAGTCGGAAGAACCGCAGTTCACCTTCGAAGGCTACGAGCCGGATTTCTTCGACTTCATCGTCATCGACGAATGCCATCGCGGCGGCGCCCGCGACGAGAGCAGTTGGCGCGGCATCCTGGAGTACTTCAAGCCGGCGGTGCAGCTGGGCCTGACCGCCACGCCCAAGCGCGACGTCAATGCCGACACTTACGCCTATTTCGGCGAGCCGGTCTACACCTACGCGCTGAAGGAAGGCATCGGCGACGGCTTCCTCACCCCGTTCAAGGTGCGGCAGATGGCGTCGACCCTGGACGAATATAAATTCTCCGATGGCGACGAAGTGGTCGCCGGCGAGATCGACCGTGACAAGACCTATACCGAGGCCGACTTCAACACCAAGCTCCGCATCGACCAGCGCGAGCAGAGCCGCGTCAACGAGTTCATGGACCAGATCGACCAGCGCCAGAAGACGCTGGTGTTCTGCGCCACCCAGGACCACGCCGCGCGGGTGCGCAATTACATCAACCAGGTCAAGAGCAACCCCGATCCGCACTACTGCGAACGTGTCACCGCCGACGACGGTGAACTGGGCGAGCGCCATCTGCGCGAGTTCCAGGACAACGAGAAGACCCTGCCCACCGTCCTGACGACCTCGCAGAAGCTGTCCACCGGCGTGGATGCGCGCAACGTGCGCAACATCGTGCTGCTGCGGCCGATCAAGTCGATGGTGGAGTTCAAGCAGATCATCGGGCGCGGCACCCGCACGTTCGAAGGCAAGGACTACTTCACCATCTACGACTTCGTGAAGGCCTACGAGCACTTCAACGATCCGGCATGGGATGGCGAACCGCTGCCGCCCGATCCGCCTGGCAATCCGCGCCCGCCGCGCGACGAAGGCGACGACCCGCGACCGCCGCCGCACACCACCGGCGAAGGCGGCGTGCAAGAACCGCCGCCGCCCGAACGGATCGTGGTGAAGCTGGCCGATGGCAAGGAGCGCAGCATCCGCTATATCGGTGCGACGACCTACTGGCACGACGGCCGCCAGATCACCGCGCAGGAGTTCATGCAGCAGTTGTTCGGTGATCTGGGAGGACTGGTCGCAGACGAAGACGAGCTGCGCGCCGTATGGAGCGACCCCGAACGCCGCGAGTCCTTCATCCAGCGGCTGGCCGATCTGGGTTACGACAGCGAGCGGCTGGACGACATGCGCAGGCTGATCGATGCACCCAACAGCGACATCTTCGACGTGCTGGCCTATGTGCGGTTCACGCTCGCGCCGTTGGCGCGCTCGCAGCGCGTGAGGGTGGCCAAGTCCACCGGCATGCAGGGCTACGAGCGGGAAATGCGGGCCTTTCTGGAGTTCGTGCTGGACAAGTACCAGTACGAGGGCATCGGCGAGCTGGCCAGCGGCAAGATCGCGGACTTTCTGCGCATCCGCTACGGCGGGGTGAATGACGCCAAGCGCGTCCTCGGCACCGTGGATGACATCCGCCGCGCCTTCATCGAGATACAGGGGCATCTGTTCAGGGCCAACGCGGATACCGGTGGCTGACGCCTTGCCGAAGCCGGCCTTGCGCGGCTTTCGACCTCTCTTCTCACACAAACATCCAACACTGGATGTTTTTCGGTGTTTCTTCTCACAGTAAGGTCCAACGCTTCCCCCTTTTGGTGAAACGCTTCAGGTTTTCCGGCCTCTCATCTCTCACTAACGCCCAACGTTTCCCCTTTTCGGTCCAGCGTTGGATGTTTTTCGGGGTTTCTTCTCACAGTAACGGTCAGCGTTGGATGTCTTAGGTCCAACGCTGGATGTTTTTCGGTATCGCACCGATGTTTTTCGCCCAATCGCACAGGCGAATGTGAGAAGTACTTCATTAGTGCGGGCGCGCGTCGCAACGCGGGTAGGGCGCAGTAGGCTGCGTGTGCCGGTCGGACCCGGCCGGCACAACCTGAAAGGACGCAAGCACATGACACAGAACCGCATCGCCATGACGTTCCA
>JAEYYQ010000362.1 GCA_023428365.1 Pseudomonadota bacterium
CCGAGAACGATACCGCCCGATGCGGCGCACCGAGCGCAGCGCCAGCCACGAAGTAATACGTCACCTGGGCCATGATCCGGGCCCAGTTGATCGAGTTGACGCCGGCGAGCTGCATCCGGTCTCGGAAGGCGTGATGATTGAACATCGCCTTCACGAGCGCCTGGCAATCATCGAACGTCCCATCGATGGCCACAGCGTGCACGTTGTTGTCACGCGGCGTGGTCATCATCCGCCGCTGGACGTCCGACACGCGCCCATCCGGAAACAGGATCACGACATCCACGGCTTTCGAGCCACGGAACGCCTCGATCGCCGCGCCGCCGGTATCGCCCGAGGTCGCGCCAACAATCGTCGCCCGCTGCTTGCGCTTGCCCAGCACGTGATCCATCAGCCGGGCCAGCAGTTGCATCGCCACGTCTTTGAACGCCAGCGTCGGTCCGTGGAAGAGTTCAAGCACCCAAAGGCTCGGTCCGAGCTGAACCAATGGCGTCACCGCCGGATGGCCGAAGCTGCCGTAAGCCGCGCGCGCCATATCCAGCAGGTCTTTGCGCGTGATGGCGTCACCCACGAACGGTGAGATCACCTCGACAGCAACGTCCGCGAACGGTTTGCCGGCCATGGCAGCGATCTGCTCAGGCTTCAGCCGCGGCCATGTTTCAGGCAGATAGAGTCCACCATCCCGCGCCAGCCCCGCCAACAGGACATCCTCGAAGCCAAGCGATGGCGCCAAGCCTCTGGTCGAAATGTATTGCACGAGTCGTCAGCCTTTATGAGCCATGCAGCGCCGGAATGGCGCGTCAGGCACCCTAGAATGCACTCGCGGCAGGAACAAGCAGAGCCGCGCTCCCGCCGCCCATCAGCGGTGAACAAACCTCAAACATCGGGTCGCCAGCCGCGGATGCGACTGAAGGCGAACGCAACGTAAACACCAATCAGCGTCAGCGACAGTCCCCACCACGTCAGTGCGTATTCCAGATGACGATTGGGAAGTTCGATCCGGCTCGGCCGCGGCGATGGCAGACCACCCGGCGGGACGGGCGAAATCTGTTCGACGTAGAATTCCAGCGGATCCGGCCCTGCCGCTTGCCAACCAGGCGGACCGGCTTCCGTCTCATTGAGGCCGAGCAACTCTCGGGGATTGCGAAGATACCAGACATTGGCATCCGGACTATTCCGGTTGGTGAACGTTCCCCGCTGCTCGGCCGTTCGGATCTGACCGACGATCTCCATCCGATCCGATACCTGCCCCGTCCTCCAACCGGCTGCATCCTTCTGCGCCTCGGGCACAAAACCACGATTGACGAAGATACGGCTTCCGGGCGTGCCCTCCAATTCGAATGGCGACAGGATGAAATATCCGGGCCCGCCGGGTGCGGTCGCCGTGCGCGGTGCATTCACGAACACGTGCCAGTCGCGACCATAGTCAAAACGCCCAGCCAGACGCACCATGTTGAATTCGCAGGACGCCGCCAGACCCACCTCGTGCATGGGCTGACACTGCAGCCCGGACCATTGCTCCGGCGCAGAGGGTGGAGCCGCGATTCGCGCATCGATGGTGGCGATCAGCTCTTCCTTCCATGTCTTGCGCTGCCACTGCCAGGTTCCCAGACCGATGAGCATCGCGAAGGCCACCAAACTCGCCAGCGTTGGCGCAAGCAGCCCCTTGCCTTTGCATCTGCTCAGCATGGCTCAGGTCTCATCGCCTCCGGCAAGGCGCCCCTCCTCGGCCTTGTTCCGGTATTGCAGCGCGATCAGCGTCGCCTTCATCGGTCTCAGCATGGCAAGGCCCAGGAAACCCGTGACAACCGGCCATAAGACGAGATGAACCCAAAGGGGTGGGGACAGCTTGAACTCCACAATCAGGGCAGCCCCCATCACGAGGAAACCCAACAGCAGGATCACGAATACCGCCGGACCATCACCGCTATCGATGAAGCCGTAATCCAGGCCGCAAGCATCGCAGCGTTCACGCACCGTCAGGGAAAACGCGCTCTTATACAGAGCGCCCTCACCACAGCGCGGACACCGGCACAGCAAACTGGCGCGAACAGTTGGCGCGGTCTTGGATTCAGCCATCATGACGCGAGATGTGACGCTTACACATCGTCTCCGCAACGCGGGATTTCGCCACGTCGCCCTTCATCGGCGGCGCTCGAACGAAAATGGGGCGGCTTGGAGCCACCCCATTTCAACATGCACAGCGTTTATTGCCGTTTCAGTGTGTAGCCGGTGTTCCGGCAGCCCAGACGTAGATGCAAGCGAACAGGAAAAGCCAGACGACGTCGACGAAATGCCAGTACCACGCCGCAGCCTCGAAGCCGAAGTGCTGCTTCGGCGTGAACTGTCCCTTCAGCGCCCGCATCAGACAGACGAACAGGAAGATCGTTCCGATGATGACGTGCGCACCGTGAAAACCAGTCGCCATGAAGAAGGTGGCACCGTAGATGTGACCGGAATAGCTGAACGCGGCGTGTCCGTATTCGAAGGCCTGCAACAGGGTAAAGAAGACGCCGAGCACAACGGTAAGCGTCAGGCCCCAGATCAAACCCTTGCGATCATCGTTGAGCAGCGCATGGTGCGCCCAGGTCACCGTCGTTCCTGACAGCAGCAGGATCAGCGTATTGACGAGCGGAAGTCCCCACGGATCGAAGGTGCCGTGGAAGAAGTCCGACGGGACCGGAGGCCACTGGCCGCCTGTCAGAGCATTGCGCTCAACCTGCCCGACGATCTCGCTCGACTCAGCGATCGTGCCGTCCGGCATCGTGATCGGCAGGGGATGAACGCCGCCTGGGAACAGGGCGATGTCGAAGAACGCCCAGAACCACGCGACGAAGAACATGACCTCCGAGGCAATGAACAGGATCATGCCGTAGCGAAGATGAAGCTGTACGACCGGAGTATGATCTCCCTTGTTCGCCTCACGAACAACGTCGCGCCACCAGAAATAGGCAACGGCGACAACGGAGGCGAAACCCAGATAGAACACAGTTGGGCCGGTCAGTCCGAAGACACCGCCCTGGCTGGTCCGCATCCAGATGATCGCGCCGACAGCCAGAACGAAGGCACCAGCCGAGGCCAGCAGCGGCCACGGACTAGGGTCCACAAGGTGATAGTCGTGATGTTTGGCGTGGCTATCAGCCATGTTTCAGCTCCGTCCCCGTAGCATCGTCAACGAATGGATTTTCTGCATTTTCACGAAATCCCACCTCACGATCCGTTACCCCCAGCGGAGGTTTCGCGCGCGGTAGGAACCGCAGCCGGCCGGGCGGCGGCCGACTTCTGCGGCTCCACCTGATGGAATGTATAGGATAGCGTGATCTGGGTCAGATTGCCGGCGCCGCTGCTGTCTTTCACGATCGCTGGATCGACGAAGAAGCTGACCGGCATATCGATGGCCTGCCCCGGCTCGAGCCGTTGCTCCTGGAAGCAGAAGCACTCGAGCTTGTTGAAGTAGCTGCCGGCGATTTCGGGCGTCACGTTGAACGTCGCCGTGCCGGTAATCGGGCGGCCAGACGTGTTCTCCGCGCGATAGAAGATCAGCGTGTTCCCACCGATTTTGACATCGACCGTATGTTGAACGGGCTCGAATTTCCAGCCTAACCCGGGAGCAACGTTGGCATCGAACCGGATCGTCATGTCACGATCGAGAACCGTGTCGGACGGCGCTGCGGCCCGCTGGGTCGTCCCTCCGTAGCCTGTCACCTGGCAGAACAATGTGTAGAGCGGCACGGAAGCGTAGGCGAGCCCGACCATTCCGACAGCAACGGCCGCGCACCACAGCCCGACACGGCGGTGCCGCGCGGCGAGATCCGGATTTGTCGTTCCTGGGCTCATGCTGGACGCCAACCTTTCAGGTCCCCGGCATCAAATCGGGCGGTTAAAAACGTTACCGCCAAGACGCACGATGGTTGCGACATAGAAGAGTACGACCAAGGCCACGAGCGCCAGCGCAATGGCAATGGAGCGATAGCGCTGTCGACGCTTGCGCTCCGCATCGTTCCAATCGCCTGGTTCATCTGTTGCCAAAACCTCGCCTCTCCCGGTCAAGCCAACACCCGCGTTACGATGTGCTCCGCAAGAAGCACCGCAAACAGCAGGAACAGGTACAGGATCGAGTACGCAAAAAGTTCCTTGGCGGCGCGATCTGCTTCGCGTCCATCGACCACGCGATAAACCTTGAGCGCGTAGTACATGAACACCGCGCCCAGGGCCAACGAGGCCACCAAATAAGTGAGGCCACCCAAACCGATAAAAGCTGGGACGACGGCGAACGACACCAGCAGAACGCTGTAGAGCAAGATCTGGCGTCGCGTTTCCTGCGCACCCGCAGCAACCGGAAGCATCGGCACGCCGACGCGTTCGTAGTCGCGAGAGCGATAAAGCGCGAGCGCCCAGAAATGCGGCGGTGTCCAGAGGAAAATGATCAGAAACAGGACGATGCTTTCCAGGCTGACCGTGCCCGTAACGGCGGCCCAGCCAATCATCGGCGGGAATGCGCCCGCGGCACCGCCAATGACGATGTTCTGCGGCGTGCGCCGCTTCAACCACATCGTGTAGACGAAAACATAAAATGAGATCGTGATCGCAAGCAGAACTCCCGCCACCCAATTGACCAGAAGGCCGAGCGTCAGAACTGAGAAGACCGAGAGGATGACGCCGAATGTCAGTGCCTCGTCGCGCGTGATCTGGCCGCGCGGGATCGGCCTCGCGGCCGTGCGTGCCATATGCGCATCGATATCTGCGTCGTACCACATGTTGAGCGCGCCGGAGGCGCCCGCGCCGACGGCAATACAGAGCAACGCAATTCCAGCCAGCACCGGATGCAGACCACCAGGAGCCGCCATCATGCCGACAAGCCCGGTGAAGACGACAAGCGACATCACCCGCGGCTTCATCAGCGCGAAGAAATCGCTGACCTGACCGCCCGCAGGGGTAGTCAGGATCTCGGTCTCGACCTCAATGCTCTTGTCTGCCATCAGTCCAATGCCTGCTGACTGAACTCTAACCGTCACCTTGCGCAAAGGCGGCGGATACGCTGATCCGCCGCGCAAGCCCTTCCGCTACCAGCCGATCAGTGATGATCGCCTGGCTTGATCCGCGGCAGCGTCTCGAAACAGTGGAACGGAGGCGGCGAGGAAAGCGTCCACTCCAGAGTCGTGGCCCCGGCGCCCCAAGGGTTGTCAACCGCACGCTGCTTGCGAGCGAACGCCACAGCGACGCCGATGAAGAACACAACCGTACCGAGAGCCGTGATGTAAGAGCCGACCGACGACACGTAGTTCCAGTAGGCGAACGCATCCGGATAGTCGGCGTAGCGGCGCGGCATGCCGGCAAGGCCCAGGAAGTGCTGCGGGAAGAACAGGATGTTGGCGCCGATGAAGGTCAGCCAGAAGTGCAGCTTGCCCCAGAACTCGGAGTACATGTAGCCGCTCATCTTCGGGAACCAGTAATACCAGC
>JAEYYQ010000372.1 GCA_023428365.1 Pseudomonadota bacterium
TAGTGGCTCCCGAGACCGGAGCCGTAGAGCATCTCTGGCAACTCGGTCATACGTTCGTAGATCAGCCGGCCGATGATCTGGCCGTCTTCGATGATGAACGGCACCTTATGCGAACGTACTTCCAGGACAGCCTTTGAGCCTGTACCGCCTGAAGCAGCGTGTCCGAACCCAGGATCGAAGAAGCCCGCATAATGCACGCGGAACTCACCGACCAGAGGATTGAACGGCACCATTTCGGCTGCGTGGGTCGGCGGCACGTGAACCGCCTCGCGTGATGCGAGAATATAGAACTGGTCCGGATCGAGGATCAGCCGCTTGGGGCCTCGTGCCATGATCGGCTCCCAGTAGTCGAGAACCTCGCACGATCCCGGCGCATCGACATCCACGACGCCCGTATGCCGCTTGGCGCGATAGCCGATCAGGCCATCCTTATCGCCGGCGAGATCGACCGACAGCGCGATCCCTTGCGCGATATCGGCGGTCTCCGAGGAGACAAGCCGCTCCGTCTTGTGCAATTCAGCCAGCGCGGCATCGGTATCCGCGACGGCGCCTTGCCGGAACCGGATCTGGCTCAGCCGCGAGCCCTGCCGCACGATGATCGGGAAGGTCTGCGGACAAATTTCAGCGTAAAGTGGCCCCGTATAACTGGCAGGCACCTGATCGAACGACGTCACGCCATCCGCGATCACGCGTGTAAAAACATCCAGGCGGCCAGTCGAGCTTTTCGGGTTGGCGGCTGCGGAAATCCTGTCCGGCAGCGCAAGGCTTTCCAGCAGCGGCACGACGTAGACGCAGCCGGTTTCCAGCACGGCGCTGTCGCTCAGATCGACCTTGTGCAGCGCCAGATCGTCGAGCTTGTCCGCAACCTTGGCACCGGGACCGGGCAGGAAGCTGGCGCGCACGCGCCATGCCCAAGCACCAAGTCGCAAATCGAGGCTGGCTGGCTGGAGCTGGTTGCCCAACGGCGGCTGCGCGAGCTTGACCTCGCCGGATGCAATCAGAGACCGGATAGCTTGCGCCGGTAGAATGCCATTCACTGTCTCGTCCACCCGCTTAACCATTCCCCACCTCCGGTGACTGTCTCTAGCGCGATCCCCCTCTCCCGCCAAGCTGGCTGGGGACAACCTGGGCGGCGTCGGATGGTGCGGCACATTCATTGTACGACCAGCAAGCGACTTGACGATCCCGTCGGCAGAGGCGTATCAGCGCATATGGATCGTGGTGATTTGGCCGGCCGGCTTGCAGCCACGTAAAACAATTCGCTAAAAAGGCCGCGCGCAATCCTGGTCTGCGCCCGGCTTTTCCGCTGGGATCACGTGGCCGGGTTTTTTTGTATGTGCGGGAGACCGGAATGACAAAGCGCGATGCAGCCCCCAACCGCAACCCTCACCCGGACTGGTCGCCGGAAACTTTGCTCGTTCACGGCGGGACGCTGCGCAGCGGCTTCGGCGAGACGTCCGAAGCGCTGTTTCTGACGCAGAGCTACCTCTACAACACCGCCGAGCAGGCCGAAGCGCGGTTCAAGGACGAAGACCCCGGCTTCATCTATTCGCGGTTCTCCAACCCCACGACGAACATGTTCGAGGAGCGCTTGCGTCTGCTCGAAGGCGCGGAGGCCTGTCGCGCAACCGCCACCGGGATGGCGGCGGTCACAGCCGCGTTGCTCAGTTATCTCAGCTCCGGCAATCATGTCGTCGCCGCCCGCGCGATGTTTGGCTCGTGCCGGTACATCGTCGAGGATCTGTGTCCACGTTTCGGCATTTCCTCCACGCTGGTCCAGGGCAGCGACACCGAAGCCTGGCGCAAAGCCATTCGGCCCAACACCAAGGCCGTGTTCTTCGAGACACCCGCCAACCCGACGCTCGAGCTGGTTGATATCGAAGCGGTCGCGAAAATCGCCCACGACGCGGGCGCACTCGTCTTCATCGACAACGTGTTCGCTACGCCATTGCTGCAGAAGCCGCTGAAATACGGCGCCGACGTCGTGATGTATTCCACCACCAAGCATATGGACGGTCAGGGCCGCTGTCTCGGCGGCGCAGTGCTGTGCTCCGAGAAGTTCCTCAAGGATCACCTGCACACCTTTTTGCGCCAGACCGGACCGTCAATCAGTCCGTTCAACGCATGGGTGATGCTGAAGGGCCTTGAAACACTTCCGATCCGCATTAAGGCGCAAAGCGCGTCGGCGGCGACCGTCGCCGAATGGATGTCCGGCCGGCAAGGTATTGCACGCACACTGTACTGTGGTTTGCCGGACTTCCCGCAGATAGAACTCGCACGCAAGCAGATGTCCGGCGGCGGACAGGTCATCGCCTTCGAGATCGACGGCGGAAAGGAAGCTGCCTTCCGTTTCCTCAACGCACTGCGCCTGATCCGGATCTCCAACAATCTGGGTGATGCGAAAAGCCTGATCACGCATCCAGCAACCACGACGCATCAACGCCTCAAGCCCGAAGCGCGGGCTGAACTCGGGATCAGCGAGAGCCTGCTCCGCCTCTCGATCGGGCTGGAAGCCACCGAGGATCTGATCGCCGACATTCAGGCGGGTCTCACGGCAGCCGCGCGCTGAGGAGCAAAAGAGCATGGGCCGCAAGATCTTCTTGTCCGCTCTGGCATTTTTGCTTGCGGCCGTTGTCGTCTATCCGCTGGTGGTGATCGGCGGCGTGCTGATTGGTGAGGCGCTTGGCGTCTCACAGATGGAGGGGGCGTATGCCATGTTCATTGGCAGCACCATCGCCCCGTTGACCGCGGCGGGCGCCGGCGTCATCGCGGCCATCTTCACTGCCAAACGCGTGTCGTCCAGAGCCGGCCAGTCCACTCGCACCGCTGCAGCCACCTCTCGCTTGGTTGCGGTCGTCATCGGAGCCATCGCCGGTTATGCGTTTGGATGGGCTGGCCGGTGGCTCATGTTCGACGGCCAGTCGTTCGAAACCTACGGACAGGCTGCCTTTGTTTCGCTGATGCCGCTGTTGACGATGCTGGCCGGCGTTCTTATCGGGATTTTCGTGACCCGAGGCCCCAACGCTGACGCCTCGTGACTTGCGTCTCCACCGGGGTGCCTATTCGGCAGCCATGCGACGGACGGCATGGCGGTTGAGTAGCGCCCGCAACGCGGCAGCCTTGAGCGGCTTCCGCAGCAGTGAGAAGCCGCGCATCCGCAGATCGCGTTCGACTTCCGGCGAATGGTCCGCCGTGATGAAGATCGCCGGGATGTCGATCCCTGAGACCTTGCAGACAGCCGCGACGGCATCCAAACCCGTAGTGCCACGATCCAGATGATAGTCGGCGAGGATCACATCCGGCGCCGCTCCAAATTTGACGACAGCGTCATGAGCCGAGGTGACGCTATTTGCGGTCAGCACCTTGCAGCCCCAGCCACCAAGCAGCGTCTCCATACCCTTGAGAACCGCAGCTTCGTTATCGATGCACAGCACGATCAGTCCAGCGATGGAACCATGGACGTGCGCGGGAACCTGCTCGACAGCCGGTTTGGCTTTGACCTCCGCCGGCCGCAACGACACGAAAAATGTCGAACCGTGCCCCAGCCGCGATTTGAGGCTGATCGAAGCTTCGAGCACGCGGCACGCGCGCTCCACGATCGACAGGCCAAGACCGAGGCCACGGGTATCCGAAGCTGTCTCCTCCAGTCTCTGAAATTCCTTGAAAATCAATCCGTACTTCGATGGTGGGATACCGCAGCCTGTATCCGTCACCTGAATGCGAACCTTGGATTTGCACCGGCGGACGCCCAGCAGGACGCCGCCGCTGCTCGTATACTTGATCGCGTTGGCGAGCAGGTTCTGCAGAATCCGGCGCAACAATTTACGATCCGCCCAAACGCCGAGTGACGTCGACATCACCCTCAGCTCAAGCCCTTTTTCCTTGGCGGAAGGCTCGAACTCCACCTTCAGGGTGGCGAACAACTCATCCAGTGAAACTTCGGTGAAATTGGGCTCCAACCGCCCGGCATCCATTCTCGATATGTCGATCAGTGCCGCGAGGATTTCTTCAACGGCCCCGAGCGACGCATCGATATTGCGGGCAATGAC
>JAEYYQ010000397.1 GCA_023428365.1 Pseudomonadota bacterium
TATATGACGCGCAATCGCGGCCTGCTCGATGACAAGAACTCCATGCTCTCAGCATCGATGATGCGCGATATGGAGCGGCACGGCCCCGTCGAAGCCGACCACATCATCGGCTATCTGCTCGACAAGGCACGTGCGCACGGTATCAACGATACGCTTCATAAGATCTGCTATGCGAACCTCAAAGCGTACGAGCAGCGCCGGGAAGCAGGACGGCTGTAGGCGATGATGCCGACGACGCTGCTTGCCGTAGTCGTCAGCGTTCCCCGACAGGGAATCGGTTGATCAATTCGACTGCTGAGTAACGCCGTCCTGAAGCGCGAGCACGTGCCCCGCCAGATAGAGAGAACCGCAGATCAGCACGCGCTTTGGCTCGCTATTCTCTGTCTCGATCCAGCGCAAAGCCGCTGGCACATCGGGCGCAGACACGGCGGAAAAACCCAGATCGTTCGCGATTTTCGCGAGGGCTTCCGGCGCAAGCGGCTGCTCATGAGCACCCGGGATCGGCACTGTCACGATGCCGCGCACAAGCCCGCGAAAGGGCTTCAGAAACCCGGCGGCATCCTTCTGCCCCATCATGCCAGTAACGAGATAAAGCGGGCTGGACGAACGTTCCTCGATGTCGGCGAGCGTCTGAGCGATAGCCGCACCACCGGCCGGATTGTGCCCGCCGTCAAGCCAAAGCTCGGAACCCGGGCGCATCATGTCAGCCAACCGTCCGCTCTTCAGGCGCTGCATGCGGGCGGGCCATTCCGCCGTCACAAGACCACGCTCGATCGCCTGCTCGTTGAGCCCGAGATGACGAAGGGCGAGCGCGGCCGCAACAGAGGTCCCGGCATTGATGATCTGATGACGGCCGATCAGTGCGGGCTTCGGCAGATCCAGCAGTACATTCTCCTGCTGAAACACCAGCCGACCACGCTGCTCATAAGCATCGTAGTGATGGCCCCAAGCCGTAACCGGCGCGCCGACCTGCTTCGCGCGCCGGCTAATGACCTCCAACGCTTCGTCGTCCTGCTGCGAGATCACCGCAGGGACGCTGGCTTTCAGAATACCAGCCTTCTCAGCTGCGATCTTGCCTAGCGTATCGCCGAGCTTGTCAGAATGATCCATCGCAATCGGCGTGATCACCGATAAGGCTGGCTGCTCGACCAGATTCGTCGCATCGAGCCGTCCGCCGAGCCCAACTTCGAGAATGACAGCGTCGGCGGGCTCGTCGGCGAACGCCTTGAAGGCTGCAGCCGTCGTGATCTCGAAAAACGTAATCGGATCGCCACCGTTGATGCGGCCCACATCCGTCAGCAGGGATACGAGGCCCTCCTCGCTGATCGGCCGTGTTTTGCCGTCCGGCCCCGCAAGCGCGATCCGCTCGTTGAAACGGACAAGATGCGGCGACGTATAGAGATGCACACGACGGCCAGCCGCCTCGAACATGCTTCTCAGATAGGCGGCCGTAGATCCCTTGCCGTTGGTGCCAGCGATATGGATGACGGGCGGGAGTTTGCGCTGCGGATTACCGAGCTTCTCGAGCAGCCGTTCGATCCGCCCCAACGACAAGTCGATGAGCTTGGGATGCAGCCGCTTCAGCTCGGCCAAAAGGTCATCGCTCGTTGGCATGACGCCTCCGACAGCCGCTCGTCACTCTCTCCGAGACGGCAAACACGTGGAATGGAGCAAGAGCCGGTTGCCCGGGTCAGTGCTTCTGGTCCGGCATGATCTGGCGTTGCCGATGTGTCATCGACAAGCGAGATAGGTCAGGTGCTGTGAGCGCCGTCTTTTGGCAACGCGCGCGGCTTCGACTGCGCATCGCGCTTGGCTTTCGCATCGAAGCGGTCGGCGTCCTCGACCGGCTCCGCCACGATTGTGACGTCGCGCGTATGGGGCTCGATCAGCTTGCCGTCGACAGACGAACCGTTGACGTGAGCGTGCCCATTCATCGTCTTCGGTTTATCCTTCACGCGGCCCTTCGAAGGCGCCAGCAGACGGCAGATCCGCGCCAGCGTCTCGCGCAGCTTATGGCGATGCACGACCATGTCGATCATGCCATGAGCCAGCAGATATTCCGCGCGCTGGAAGCCATCCGGCAGTTGCTCGCGGATGGTCTGCTGAATAACACGCGGTCCGGCAAAGCAGATGAGTGCACCCGGCTCCGCGATATGAATGTCGCCCAGCATCGCATAGGACGCCGTGACGCCACCCGTCGTCGGATCGGTCAGAACGACAATGTACGGCAGCCGCGCGTCGCGCAGCCGCTGAACAGCGATCGTCGTGCGCGGCATCTGCATCAGCGACAGGATGCCTTCCTGCATCCGCGCGCCGCCCGAGGCCGCGAACAGAATGAACGGGGTCTTCTTCTCGACAGCCCGCATCATACCGGCGATCACGGCTTCGCCTGCCGCCATGCCGAGCGAGCCGCCCATGAATTTGAAATCCTGCGCCGCGGCGACGACCTCAAGGCCATCAAGCCGGCCTTCGCCGATCAGAACCGCGTCTTCCAGCGACGTGTCGGCCCTGGCATCCTTCAGGCGGTCGGTATAGCGGCGACCGTCACGGAACTTGAGCGGGTCGAGCGCAACGGCGGGGGCCGGATAAACCGTGAACTCGGCGTCGTCGAACATATGCTTCAGACGCGCATCCGCACCCATCCGGAAATGGTAGTCCGATCCGGGCACAACGAATTGATTGGCCTCAAGGTCCTTGTAGAAGACCATCTGGCCACTGTCCGGGCACTTGACCCAGAGATTGTCCGGAACCTCGCGCTTCGTCGTGAGGAAGCTGCGGATCTTGGGACGCACGACGTTGTTGATCCAGTTCACGCTCGAGCGCTCCTCAAACTCCGAATACCGATGCCATACACCCTCAGCAA
>JAEYYQ010000406.1 GCA_023428365.1 Pseudomonadota bacterium
CCTAAAATCGCGAGGTCGGTTACGACACGCCACATCCCACCGAGTGGCAGGCCACGCTCCTCGCGAGACCGCTTGCCTTTGATCCATCCCGGCGACGTGATGTAATCGACGTCTTTCACGAAGCGACGTTTCTCGTGCTTCATCGCGACGATCATGTTGGTCAACGAGGAAATATCATTTCCGCCGCCAGTACCCGGAAGCCGTGTCTTTGGATTTTCGCTATCGCCGATGAATGACGAATTCAAATTTCCGAAGCGGTCGATCTGCGCACCGCCCATGAAACCAACATCCACATAACCGCGCTGCAGAAGCAGCAACACGTCGGTGATCGGCAGCACCATATTCGAGCGGCGCGTACAGCGCTGCTCGTTGGTCGACGGCGGCAACTCACCCGGCACGATAAACGGACCGATCGTGCCGCCCTCGAACAGAATGGTCAGATGCGGCGCAAAATTACGCTGCGCCAGTGTGGCTGCGAGCAGTGGAATACCAATGCCCGCAAATACGATTTGGCCGTCCTTCATCAACCGTGACGCCATCACGGCCAGAAGTTCCGAGGCGGTATAGGCGTTGGGAGACGACTGATCAGTCATTGTGGACGCTCCTTCCGCGACGACTGGCATCCAACACTGCGTCCATGCCGAGCATGGAGAGATACTCCGCCCAGTTTTTCGGGCCGTAGTAGTACTTTGCCAGATAGTCCGCCGGACCTTTAATTGGATCCTTCGATGCCTCGGCATATTCGTCGAGATGATCGAAGAACGGCTCGTAGACGCCATAACACTCATGCGGCGCGCAACCGAATGGCGTTTCGACAACCGCGTCGACGGTAAAAAATGGAATGCGGGTCTGGTCCGGCGCGCGGCGGATCTGATCGTTCGAGACGATCCGCTCCGTTGTCATGATGACGCGATTGGCGGCCATCGCCATATCGATATCCATGAACTGCAGCCCGTCGATCTGCGCGTTACCGTATTGATCGCAACGCTGCACGTGGATGAGAGCAACGTCGGGATTGAGCGCCGGCAGCAGCGCCACCTCTTCGCCCGTGAACGGGCAATTCATTGTTTTCAATTCGTCGCCGACACGCTTGCCGACATCCGAACCGATCATCGAGCGCGTTGGAATAAACGGAATGCCCATGGCTCCGGCGCGATACCGCAGGCCGATCGACATGTGGCTCCACTCATCATAACGGGCGAGCTTATTTTCCGTGTAATGGCGCATCACCTTCGACACGCCCCAGACGATGCCTTGCGTGAACCAGCTTGTGATGACATGTCGCGAAACGCCCGAGGCATAAAACAAATCACCCTCTGTCGAGGTGATTGAGCGCGATATGACGAGGTCTTTCTTGCGCGCGCGGATCAGCGACCAGATCATCGCCAGCGGCGTGCGCGACATCGTGCAGCCGCCGATTGCAACATGATCGCCATCGTTGACCAGGCGCGCCGCTTCCTCCAGCGACATCACCTTCTCGCGCAAGCCACGATCGCGCTCCAGCGTGTCGCGGCGCAGCGATTTGTAGGGCTTGACCAGGGAGTCCGTACTCATTTCGCTCCCACCTCTCCAAATACGTTCATCATGCAGCTTTCGCATCCATGCCGCTGTCGCGGTTGAATGCCGTTATCAGCTCATCCCATTGGGGAACGAGATCTTGCAATCCGCGCCAGAAATCCTGGCTCTTGCGGCGATCGAAATCGGACAGCTTGATGCCTTGCTGTTCAATCCAGGTGAAATAGCCGAGATTGAAAATGCGCTCGCGTTCGCGATGATTGGCGTCGAGGACGTACTCGGTCCCGGCGCCAAGCAGATGTTCGCCAACCAATTCGGCCGCGAGTTCGGACGTCATTTCACCGGCGTTATGACGCCGGGTCAGATAGCGGCGCACTTCGCTGACGTACATGCTGGCAGGGTCTGTCGCCACCGTCATAATCACGCTGTCGGACCCTAGATCGTAGTGCTTCGCGAGCTTTATGGCTCCCAGCACGTTTGCGATGCTGGAAAGGCCAAAAAGCCGAAGCTGTTTGATGAGATCAGCAGAAACATCCAGGCGCCGGGCGAGATAATCGCAACCGACATCGGTATTAAAAACTGCGTTCAGGCCATCCGTTGCCTTGTCGGAGATGCCGATCACAACATCCGTGTTCATGATATTGTGGATCAGCGGAATATGCTTGTCGCCGATCCCCTGGATGTTGTGCTCACCATAGCCGTTCATAAGCAGCGTCGGGCATTCGACGGCCTCAACGACAGCGATTTTCGTGCCGTGCTTTTCTTTCAGATAGTCACCAGCCGCGAGCGTCCCCGCGGAACCGCTCGCAGAAACATAGGCGGCGAGCTTCAGATCGCGCGATTTAACTGCAAGGCTCTCGAAGATCTTTTCAAGCGCGCTACCGGTGCAGCGCCAGTGCCCCAGATAATTTGAGAACTCGCTGAACTGGTTGACGATATCGTTTTCCGGATCGCGCGCCAGCTCGGCGCACGTATCGTAGATTTCCTTGACGTTGGATTCCGTACCCGGCGTGCGGATGATATCGCCCGGCTCGCCGACCCATTTTTCGAGCCAGTCAAAACGCTCCTGACTCATTCCGGCCGGAAGAACCGCAACACCGCGACAGCCGAGGATGCGGGAAATGGCAACGCCGCCTCGACAATAATTGCCTGTCGATGGCCAAACCGCGCGCTGCCGTGTTGGATCGAAACGCCCGGAAACCAATCGTGGCGCGAGGCAGGAATAAGCCGCCAGAACTTTATGCGCCCCGATCATCGGAAACAGGCCACCAATCGCGACAACGATCCGTGCCTTCACGCCAGTCAAAGCTTCCGGCAATTCGACGTGCACGGGAACAGGCACCTGTCCCTTGCGATCGAGCGCATTGAACCAGTTGACGCGATAGAGGTTTGCAGGATGCGGATCATCGGGGCCAACGTCGCGCAATTCCGAGCGAATGGCTGAAGGAACACTGGACGGATCAGCGAGCTCCGCAAAGGTCGGGAGCCGCACGCGGTTCTGCCTCAGCCGCTCGACGGCCCGTTTGCGAACCGCCTCATTTTCAACTCTGACCGGAAAATCGAACGGTGTCATATCTACCCGTTTCCTATCCCGGCGCCGAAACCCGGCGTCCAGTTATTCTATTGTACTATTCTTAGTACCAGTATCGTATGCCTTGCGTCCGTGATCAACAGCAAACAGCGCCATTTCGTGTTCATTCACACGCCAATTCGATGAATGCTTGGGCGCGCCATACAGCGTGGAGCGCTGACGCGGCATTCTGTTGGCTGCTTCTATGATGCCTTCGATCTTGCTGGCGTCGATTTCCTGACCATGAGCTGCGCCTGCAGCTCGCGTAATCGATTCATTCATCAGCACGCCGCCGAAGTCGTTCGCACCGGCTTCAAGGCATAACGCTGCGCCGTCCGGCCCCATCTTCACCCACGACGTCTGGATGTTGGTGATCAGCGGATCGAGCACCAAACGACCGACGGCATGCATCAGGATCGCTTCGCGGAATGTGGGGCCTTTGCGCGACTGCCCTTTCACCGCGATAGGCGCCTCCATGTGCACGAACGCCAGCGGCACGAATTCCGTGAACACCCCGGTCCGTTCCTGCAATTCGCGCAATCGCATGAGATGCCGCGCCCAATGACGGTAGTGGTCGACGTGCCCGAACATGATTGTCGAAGTCGCCCGCAGGCCGGCCTCATGCGCGGCCGACATGACCTCGAACCACTGCGCCGTATTGATCTTGTCGGGACACAAAACGGCGCGCACTTCATCGTCGAGAATTTCAGCCGCGGTTCCTGGCACGCTGGCCAATCCGGCAGCCTTTAGCGCACTAAGATACTCCCGCAGCGGCAGTCCCAACGACGTCGCGCCGTGCCAAATCTCGAGAGGTGAGAAGGCATGAATGTGGATACCGGGAACAGCGGAATGCACAGCTTCCGCAATGTCGAGGTAGGTTTGGCCGGTATATCCTGGTCTGATCCCGCCCTGCAGACAGACCTCGGTCGCGCCTTTGCTCCACGCCTCGCGCGCGCGATCAGCGATCTCAGAAAGCGGCAATTCGTATGGCTTGTCGCGATGGCCGAGCGCATGCCGGCCCTTGGAGAATGCGCAGAACTTGCAACCGTACGTGCAGATGTTCGTGTAATTGATGTTGCGATTGACGACGTAGCTCACCGCCTCGCCCACGCGCGCGGCCCGCAAACGGTCAGCCACCGCGCACACAGCGGAGAAATCGCGGCCCCGCGCAGAAAACAGCCTGACGATCTCGTCTTCACTTAAGGCGCGACCGTCGCCGGTCTTGTCGAGAATTTGAGCGACCGGCCGTGAGAGCCCCGGCGAATGCGCCCGCACGCGCGAAACCTGAGTGGTGGGCAATGCTTCAAGGGCACCAGCGATCCAGGCATCCTCGCGCGCAAATCCCGATGTATCGGATGACCGCAGCACCGGTGTCCGCAAAGCTGGATCGAGCCAACGGTCCGGCGATGCCGAGAATTCCGGATAAATCGCCAGACGCTCGACGAGCACGCGCCCAGCGCGCTCCGTTGCAGATTCCAAATCGCGCAAATGCGGCCACGGCGCTTCAGGATTGACGTGATCGGGTGTCACCGGAGACACGCCGCCCCAATCGTTGATGCCAGCGCGAACGAGGCGGGCCAGTCCTTCCGGCCGAAGATTTGGCGGCGATTGAATGTTGGCCTTCGCACCCAGAATGATCCGCGCCACGGCAATCGTCCAGATCTGCTCGGCCAGCGACGGCTCCGGTGCATGCTCCATCCGCGTGCCCGGCTTGGCACGAAAATTCTGGATGATGATTTCCTGAATATGTCCGTGGCGATCGGATAGATCGCGGATGGCGAGCAACGCCTCGATACGCTCCAGCCGCGTTTCACCGATGCCGATCAGAATACCGGTGGTGAACGGCACGCCAGCGCGTCCCGCTCCATCGATCGTTGCTAACCGGGCCGCAGGCGCTTTATCCGGCGAGCCAAAATGCGGGCCGCCACGTTCCGACAGCCGATCAGATGCCGTCTCCAGCATAATGCCTTGCGATACGGAGACGGCACGCAGTCGCCGCAGCCACGCTTCATCCATCAAGCCGGGATTGAGGTGCGGAAGCAGCCCGGTTTTCTCAAGCACCAGCCGCGCGACGTCTTCAAGATACGACAGTGTGCTGTCGTGACCGAGATCCGTTAAAGCGTTGCGCGCCGCGGCGTAGCGCAATTCTGGTTTATCGCCGAGCGTAAACAAGGCTTCCTTGCAGCCAGCCTCGCGGCCGCGCTCTGCAATGGCCAGTACGGCGTCACGATCGAGATAAGGCGCTGCGACTTCGCGCGGGGCATGTGCGAACGTGCAGTAGTGGCAAACATCACGACACAGCTGCGTCAGGGGAATGAACACTTTTTTGGAGAATGAGACTGTCGTGCCGTGTCCGGCAACGCAGATTTCTTCGGCCAATCCAACCAACTGCTCGATGTCATCGCATTGCGCCAACGCACGCGCCTGTGCGGAATTGGGCCGTTCTCCATGCGCGGCAGCAGCGAGCATCAGACGGATATCCTGCGCTGTGCTCATGGCAAATTCCCCATTCTGGTCTCGTCCAATTTCGGAATTGACCGAAGAAACGCGTAACGTGACGAACCGCTTCGACGGCGTTGCAATTCCATCAGGTCGTCCGGCAGATCGATATCTCTTGCCAGTCCGGGCAACTGCATGACTTCCGCATCGATCCGCCGCGCAACAGCTGCCGCGAGATGCTTGACGAAACTGTCCGGACCAAATTCCGGCTCAATCACATCCAACGGCGAGAGCAGAAGAGCATTGGTGCCGCCGCCGTCGCGGGACGGCACAATGGTGACGCGCGGCTGATCGCGCCGAATTCCCGCCGCGATGAGCGTGGGGATTTCTTCGGCTGTCGCCAGCGGCACATCTCCCGGAACGATCAAAGCTTTACCGACCCGCCGCACATCCGGGTGATCGAGGCCGCGCTGTACGGCAGCATTCAGACCGCCCGAGTAGGATTCGCTCAGAACACTGACGCCCTCCGCGCTGGCGAGCGCAGCGACCTCTCGATCCGGCGTAACGACGAGGACACGGCTGACGGTTTCAACCTCCGACAGCGTCGAGAGCACATCAGCGAGCATTGCGAGAACGAGACGGCGCCGGTCGTCGGCCGAAAGCACGGGCGACAGTCGTTGCTTCGCATCGTGCAACGCCTTGACGGGAACGATGACCGGTATTGCAGTCGTCATCCCGACACCTCTTTCTGCCGTACGAGGTCGCTGCAGAACGAGAGACAATCACGCGCGAGCGCAATCTTGTCGTCGAGCGTCCGCATCACCGTATTGACCGCCAGGGTTGGCATCGTGATCTGAGCGGCCAAACCGGCATCGGTGGAGTCGAGGATGAACCCATCAGCTAAACCCGCGTAGTGCCGCGATATACTCACAGCATCAGGCGAAATGCCCAGTTCGCCCATGATTTTCGCCGCCGGACCTTTAATCGCTTTTCCGCCGACAATCGGGCTAACCGCAACGACCGGTGCTTTACTGGCGCGCATGGCGT
>JAEYYQ010000448.1 GCA_023428365.1 Pseudomonadota bacterium
CGAAAGGCTATCGATTCCGGCCGAGGAATTGGAGCTCGTTGGGGGGATACTGACAAAGGCTTTGGCCAAACTTGGTCAAGGCGCCGACCACACGGCGATCTATCAGTACGTTGAGGCCGGTGGGCGCTGACGTCTGCCGCACGACATGAAAAAAGCGCCCCTCAGCGGGGGCTGAGGGACGCCGAGGCTTCGATCCGGTACTGGGGTACTGGGGGACGTGACCGGATCGAAGAGGCTGTCAGTAAATTCCTGTGCAAGTTAAGTATTTCGTTCTCCAATACAGTCCGCCGTATTCCTTCCACTTCCAATAATATTGGCTGCAGCCTTTAGAGCTTGCGATCCGGAATGGTGGCACTTGCCAAATGTGCCACTTGCTCACACGCAGATCGCAGTCTTGAACCTGTTGCTCTGTCTTGCCTTCGGTCTGGGCTGCCGACGATTGCACCGTGGCGACAATCGCCAGTCCAAAAGCAAGGCTCATCATCATCTTTTTTCTATGCATTCCATTCAGCCCAGCTCCTTGATCCCTCTCAACTTTGCGACCGGATGTTGGCTCTCCAGACTGACCGTTGCGGCTTGCTCGCTGCCGATGTCCGCACCTTGGCCTGCCGGAACGCGCTGGGCTGTTCCCTGCGGTACAGGCTGGAAAATTTCGTACCTTTGCGCTGGGTGATGAGCAGGGTCGACTTTTTGCGGCACGATGGCCGAGATCACCTGCTGCTCCTCTGATAGAATGTGCGCCGACACCACTAAGAGGAATGCATCAGGATGGCAGGTTCAGGCGGGGTTGATCCGCGTCCGCAAAGCCCCGCTGGCGAACCGCTGACGATGGCCGGCGCCCCGCGCGAGCCACTCTGGCTTCTGTTGGCGCCGGTGATCTTTCTGCTGCTCTGGTCCGGCGGCTACTCCGCTTCCAAGATCGGTATGGAATCAACCGGCGCGTTTCTTCTGCTGGTGCTCCGCTATGTCGTGGTCCTGATCGTCCTCGTGCCAGCATTTCTCATCTTGAGGCCGCGTCTCCCGACCTCTCCGAGCCAGTGGCGGCATTTGATCGTCGTCGGAATACTCATCCAGGGCCTGTATTTCGGTCTGGCGAATTTCGCGATCGAGCTTGGGGTTTCCGCTGCCTTACTCGGGATTCTTCTTGCGCTGCAGCCGATCCTCGTGGCCCTGCTTGCGCCGAGGTTTACCAACGAAAGGGTTGGAAGCGCTGCGTGGATCGGTCTGCTGCTCGGGATTGCCGGAGCTGCGATCGCCATTCTGGCAAAGTCGAGGATCGGCGATGCGAGCTACGCTGGGATCATTATGACCCTCATTGCGCTCGTCTCCATCACAATCGCTACCCTGTACGAGAAGCGATACGGGACCGACCAGCATCTCGTGGTCGCCAACATGTTGCAATGCGCGGTCGGGCTTCTGGTGGCCCTGCCGTTCGTGTTTGCGATGGAGGAGTTCCGGGTGGACTGGAACTCACGGTTTATTCTGGCGCTGCTGTACTCGGCGTTGTGCAATTCGATCGTGGCGACGACACTGCTCTTCGCCATGATCCGGCACGGCGCGGCCTCCCGGGCAAGTGCGCTGCTGTTTCTCGTTCCGCCGACCTCAGCGGCGATCGCCTGGTACATGTTCGGTGAGGAGATGCCCGCGGCGGTATGGCTCGGCATGGCCCTAGCGGGTGTCGGCGTCACCATGGTGCGACGGGCCTGATCTTCGGAAGCTTGGCCAGGGCCTGCGGTTCGCATATCACTGCTTCGGCGCGGCAGAGACCGGAGATGTGGCTTGGACGAACGCGCGTTTCGGCGAAGGCGTTTCCTTATCGTGCATAACACGTCAGCGGGGCGTGGCCGTCGAGATGTGCTCGATGGCGTGTGCGCCCGGCTAGCCGCATCCAACGCGCTCACAACGGTCGTACAGGCGGATTGCGCGGAGACGGATCGGCGTCTGGTGACGGATGCCGGTCATTCGGGCCAGTTCGACGCCATCGTCGCAGCGGGCGGCGATAGTACGATCCGAGGGGTAGCCTCAGGGCTGGTTGGCACGGAGATGCCGCTTGGCATCATTCCAATCGGGACTGGAAACGTTCTTGCCGAGGAAATCGGCTTGGCAAGAACGCCGGAGGCCGTTGCGAGATGCCTTTTGCGCGGGCGCACCATTCCGATCTCGTCGGGCCATGCCGGAGGCTCGTTGTTTTTGTCCATGGTCGGCGCGGGATTTGACGCGCGCGTCTTGCGGCGTCTGGAAATGGATTGGAAGCACCGTATCGGCAAACTCGCCTACGGCTGGCCGATCGTTCGTGAGCTGTCGCACCCACCGCAGCCGTTTCGAGCCAACATCGATGGCCGGGAAGTTGCGTGCAGTTGGCTCGTGGTGACGAAGGTCTCGCACTATGCGGGCTCTTTCATCATCGCGCCCCAACAGCAATTATCCGCGCCCGGGTTTCACGCCATGATCGCACGGGCCGAGACGCGTCGTGATATGGCGAGCATCCTGGCGCGAATCCCACTGAGGTCCATCGCACGACATCCGCTCGTGGAGGTCGTCGCGTGCCGCACGGTCGAAGTGTTTGGAGGGCAGGGTGTGCCGTTTCAAATCGATGGTGAGCCTCTCGATGCGGATGCGCTGAAGATCACAACATCCGCCGAGAAGCTCCACCTGATCGTGCCGGAAGGTTATTGAAACAACCTATGCGGCGGTCGTGGGGATGCCGAGAACGAGTTGGTCATCGATGCCGCGCACACCGGGTATCTGTTCGAGGAGGACCCGCAAGGCACGGCGCTGATCGTTCGTGGCGATGAAGCCGCGAAGCTCCACGACGCCGTTGGTGACAATCGCGTTCATGAACAGCGTATTCAGCCATTCCGCATCTCTCATGCGTTTCGAAATCTCGGCGTGGATCGTGGCATCATCCACGCTGGCAGCACCCGGCACGGCTTCGATGCGAGCCAAGGCGCGGACCAGGTCGCTACGTGTGATGATGCCGAGAAGCTTGCCGTCACGCACCACCGGAAGCCGCTTGACGTTTCTGCTGTCGAAGGTGTTGGCGACTTCCCTGAGGTCCGCATCCTCGCCGACGGTGATGACATTGCCGCTCATCACGTCCTGAGCCTTCAGGCCATGGGACTTCGAAAAATCGCGCGCCATTTGATCGGGATCGCTGAAAATCGCCAGCCACCATTTCCGCTTCCGCTGGGTTCCCAATTCGGCGCGGTGCATCAGGTCGCTCTCGCTGATGATGCCGACCAGATTGCCGCTTTCGTTAACCACCGGAACGCCGCTGATCCGCTTTTCCGTCATCTGTGCAGCAATGCTGTGAATCGGCGCGTCAGGGCGAACAGCGACGACACTGCTGGTCATGATGTCCCGAGCTTTCATTGGGCAATCTCCCTTTTGCGAAAAGAATTTCCGGTCCGTCCCCGTAAACGTGCCACAGCGGGCCGCGTTCGGGCCTTGATCCGTATCAACCGCTATCCGTCCGTGTCGTTCCTTTCCTCATAATAGGCGCCGCACGGAGTGCCGTAATTCGAGCACAAATAGCCTATGCAACTAGTTTCTCGGAAAACCATGGATCACGGGAACCGAGGGAAGGGGGGATCAGTCGATGCATCGATTGAGTTTGTTTGGCGTACTTGTCGCTATCATTGCATTTTCGAGTTTGGCATCGCACAGCGCGGCAGCAGCGCCGGCCGGAGCGATCAGACTTCAAAAAGACGGGGCGATGTTCATTGCCGGGCGCAGTGTCCGTTGCGGTAATATCCGTAATGTCCTCGACCGCAATTTGCCGAGTGAAGGCGCAGCCGGTCATGGCGTTCTTGTTATCAATCCCAGTCTGATCGGCAGGATGCCGCAAATCGTGCGGTTATTCGTATTCCATCATGAATGCGGCCATCACAATATTGGCGATAGCGAACTGCGGGCAGACTGCTGGGCCGTCGATCAAGGTGTCAAAGGTGGCTGGCTCGATAAGGCGGGCCTCAATCAGGTCTGCCGCTCGTTCGGCAATATGCCGGAAACCAGCACGCACCCTTCTGGAAAGCGCCGCTGTCAAAACCTCAATAGCTGCTATGCCACGGCCCTGCAGAAGCATAAGGGCGGCGAGGAAGT
>JAEYYQ010000513.1 GCA_023428365.1 Pseudomonadota bacterium
GGCTGACGCTTTTCCGTCCCGAAGAACGGATGGTCAACTGCGGGCATTCTTTCGTTTCCTCCGTGGGCTGGGTCGAGCCGGTCCGCTGCCGCAGTGTATATCAAGACATCCCGCCCACAAGATTCCTCAAAGCGTTCGCATGGCTGGCATGTAAGTTGTGTGTTGCGGCCTGTTTCCCTCTTTGGTTTCATTGGCGCGCTGAGCTTGGTCTGCTATGCAGCCGGGGAAGCATCGGCATTCGTGTCGGCGGATAACCTGCCGTGGGGGGCAGTATCATGGCAACGCATGCAGAAGTCGCGCGCAATGGTAAGGCCGTGGCGCGAGGCGGCGCTGGCCGGAAGAGCGGCAGAAACGGAAGCGCTTTGCGGAACGCGAAGTCGCGAACAGCTGCGAAGGGCAATCCGGCTTTGGCTTGCGCTCTGCGGACGGTCACGATCGAGGCCGAGGGCCTGGAGGCGCTGGCCAAGTCCTTGAAGCGCGAAATGGCGTCTGCCTTTGGCGCAGCCGTCGAGAAAATCGCGACATCGCGCGGGCGGGTGATTGTCTCTGGTATCGGCAAGAGCGGCCATATCGGCCAGAAGATCGCGGCGACGTTTGCCTCAACGGGTACGCCCTCGTTCTTCGTGCATCCGAGCGAAGCGGCTCACGGTGATCTCGGCATGGTCACGACGGATGACGTCGTGCTTGCTATCTCCTGGTCGGGCGAAACCGTCGAACTGAAGAACGTCATTACCTATTCGCGCCGCTTCAAGGTTCCGCTGATCGCGATCACCTCTCGTCGGGATTCGGCTCTCGGCAAGGCGGCGGACGTGGTGCTGGAGCTGCCGCGCGCCAAGGAAGCCTGTCCGCACGGATTGGCGCCGACGACATCGACCGCAATGCAGCTGGCTATCGGCGATTGCCTGGCCATCGCGCTGCTGGAGTCGAAGGGCTTCACGGCGCATGACTTCAAGGTGTTTCATCCCGGTGGTTCGCTCGGCGCGCAGCTCAAGTTCGTCGCTGATGTCATGCACAAGGGGGACCGGCTGCCTTTGGTCTCCGAGCGAGAGTCGATGAGTGGAGCGCTCGTCACCATGACGCAGAAAAGCTTCGGCTGCCTTGGCGTGGTGAACGGCAAAGGCAAGCTGGTTGGTGTCATCACCGACGGCGACTTGCGGCGGCACATGGGTGACGGACTTTTGACGGCCAAGACCTCTGAGATCATGACACGCAAACCGAAGACAATTGCTCCGGGATTATTGGCGTCCGCGGCGCTGGAGATTTTGAACGCATCTCGCATCACCGCGCTGTTCGTCGTGGACAAGGATAAACCGGTCGGGATCCTGCACGTACACGATCTGCTGCGCGCTGGCGTTGCCTGAGAGCGTTCCTCGCCCTATGATTTGACTTCGTCGGTCGGCTGATTGCTCGGCTGAGGTTTGGTAAGTGATTGCCGCGTTGTTGCCGCATGGCTGATGCAGCAGAGCGTGGTTGCCCGCTTGTGAAGATAAGCGGTGCGCTTCCGCAAATGGCCGCCAATTTGGAACCTCCTGCCCCGGCCCGCTCGTTGATGAGATGGAACCGTCAGGCGGACGCACTTTCCGGAGCAATCCATCGCGAGAGCCGCGCTGGTTCCGGGAAATGCAATTTGCTAAGGCGGTCGTCCCGATCTTGCCCATGTGTGGGCCGCACTGAAGTGAGGATGTCAAATGTCGCTTCAAATCAACAGTATAGCGCCAGATTTCGAGGCCAAGACGACGGAAGGTCCGATCCGTTTTCACGATTGGATCGGCGACTCTTGGGTCGTCTTCTTCTCCCACCCAAAAGACTTCACGCCGGTCTGCACGACCGAACTCGGCAATCTTGCCAAACAGAAGCTCGAGTTTGACCGCCGCGGCGTCAAGCTTCTCGGATTGAGCGTCGATCCGGTCGACAGGCACAAGGATTGGGCCAAGGATATCGAGGAGACGCAGGGTTACGCGCCGAACTATCCGATGATCGGCGATACGGAGCTGAAGATTTCAAAGCTCTATGGCATGTTGCCTGCTGATGCTGGCGAAACCTCGGACGGCCGCACCGCTGCGGACAATGCCACGGTGCGCAATGTGCTGGTTGTTGGGCCGGACAAAAAGATCAAGGCCGTCATCGCGTATCCCATGACGACGGGCCGCAATTTCGACGAGGTGCTGCGCTTGATCGACTCGCTGCAACTCACTGCCAAGCACAAGGTCGCGACACCGGTGAATTGGAAGCAGGGCGAGGATGTGATCATCGCCGGTTCCGTATCGGACGAGGAGGCGAAGAAGGTCTATCCGCAAGGATGGAAGTCGCCGAAGCCTTATATTCGCATCGTGCCGCAGCCGAAGTAGTCACCAATGCGATCGCCGGCGCGTCTGTGAACTTACGCCGGCGATCGCACTGTCTCAATTTTCAAAGGCAAAGACGCGTTTCCAATCGCGCGCCATGTCGACGACAAGCCAGCCGCGCGCCTGCGCCTCATCCAATGCCTTGTTCAGCCGACCGACCCCGGATTGGCGATCATATGCCCATTCGCGTTGCGCATCGGTGTGGTGGATCAAAGCCATAAAGCTCGCGCCAATTCTGGCCGCCGTCCATTCCAGCATCTGCTGATCGCCATCTGAATTGCCGAAGGCCAGAACAGGACGTCGACCGATAAAGCGGTTGATCCCCTCCGGCTTTCCAGGACCATCATCGATGAATTCGATTCTGGGCTCCTTGAGCAGTTCTGGCTTTCCATCGCTGGCAATTCGGAATGTGGTGACGCCCGACGATCCGACAACTTGTTCCGGAGGAATCCCGTAGATCCCTTCCACCCAGACGCGCATGAACTCTATGCCGCCGCCCGACACGATGAACGTCTTGAAGCCGTTCTCCCGCAGATAGGTCAGAAGCTCAAGCATCGGGACATAAACGAGATCCGTATAGAGACGATCAAAGCGCGGATGGCGGGCCGTCTTGATCCAATCGCCCACAATGCTGGAGAATTCTTCCGTCGTGATGTGGGCGTGCGTGGCCTCCATCACCTCGAGAAGCGCCTTCTGGCCGCCATGGGCCAACGCGCCCACGAAATCTCCTTCAAGTAAGGATTGGAATGGCTGCTGAGTTTTCCACTCGGGATGCTGAGCGGACAGAGCCTTTACACGGTCAACGGTGAAGGCAAGTTGGAAGTAGATCGGCTTCTCGGCCCACAGTGTTCCGTCATTATCGAAAGTTGCGATGCGCTCCGGCGTTGGTACAAAATCGGGGCTGCCGGGTGTCGTGACGCGCGAAACAAAATCGAGGATCGACTGCTTGGCGGGGCCGTCATTCCACGATGGCAGAGGATCGGTTTGCGCGCGAAGCTCGGCCGCCATCGACGGAAGAAGCGCCGTCGCGATGAAGCCCTGAACAACGCGGCGGCGCGTGATGGGCCATTTGGGGGCAGTAGGCATGTCGCCTCGCATGCGTGATCGCGTGCGTCGAGCGATCATCCGGTTTGAGCTGGATGACCGCTACGCGACGCAAGGAGTGTTCAGTGACCGGCACCGCCGACAGCATCATTCATTTTTTCAAGTGCGTCTTCAATGGTGAAGCTGGCCGCCTTTTGTGCCGGCGGAAAATCTTTAAATGTTTCCGCAAACTTTCCGGCGATGTGTTGCGCGGCAAAAATGATGTAATCGCGATGCAGGAACCAGTCGTAATAAGTGTTGGAGGTAATGTCCGCGCGTTCGTATGGGTCTGTGCGCAGATTGAAGAGTTTCGGTAGGCGCAGCGTGGTGAACGGCTCAGCCCATACGCGCAACGTTCCTTGGCATCTCTGTTCCATGAATACGACCTTCCAATTGTCGTATCGCAATCCGAGAACGTCGCCGTCGTCGCTGAAGTAAACGAAGAGTTTGCGCGGACTCTCCTTGTCCTTACCGGTGAGGTAGGGGAGGAGGTTGTAACCATCGATATGATTCTTGAAAGTTCTGCCGATGGCTTTCTGACCCTTCTTGAGTTTTTCGACGACGTCTGGATCGCCAGCCATCGCTAGAAATGTCGGCAGCCAGTCGTGATGTTGAACGATCTCGTTTGAAATTGATCCTGGCTTGATTTTACCTGGCCAGCGAACGAGTAGGGGGACACGAAAAGCGCCCTCCCAGTTGGTATTTTTTTCGCTGCGGAATGGCGTCATGCCGCCATCGGGCCACGTGTTCATGTGCGGTCCGTTATCCGTCGAGTACATTACAAACGTGTCGTCGGCGATCCCGAGTTCATCGAGGTAGTCAAGCACCTCGCCGACGAGCTTGTCGTGGTCGATCATGGTGTCGTGATAGGGCGACTGCCAGCGGCCAGCCTGACCGAGACTTTCCTTCTTCGTGTGCGTGAAAAGATGCATGTGCGTGGTGTTAAGCCAGACAAAGAATGGCTTCTTGTCATTGTCTGCGCGCTTGATGAAATCTTTGGCCGCAGCGATGAATTCCTCGTCGCAGGTTTCCATGCGCTTCTTAGTAAGTGGTCCGGTATCTTTGATTTTTTGCTTGCCGACGCGGCCCCAACGCGGCTCTTCAGTGGCGTCATCTTTATCCGTTGCCCAGCAATGGAGCACGCCGCGTGGGCCGAAGTTCTTTCGGAAATTTGGAAAATCTTTCTCCGGCGGATAGTCGTACATCTCGGGCTCTTCCTCAGCATTGAGGTGATAGAGATTGCCGAAGAACTCATCGAATCCGTGGACGGTGGGAAGGAATTTATTGAGATCGCCGAGGTGATTTTTTCCGAATTGACCGGTGGTGTATCCTTGGTTTTTGAGAAGCGCCGCGATTGTTACGATATTTTCCGGCATCCCGATCGGGGCGGCTGGTACTCCGACCTTCGAAAGCCCGGTTCGGTAGACGCTCTGTCCGGTAATGAATGACGAGCGGCCGGCGGTGCAGGATTGTTCGCCATAGGAATCGGTGAACATCATGCCTTCCTTGGCGATCCGATCGATGTTCGGAGTTTTGTACCCCATCACACCGTGAGAATAGCAGCTCAGGTTCGAGATCCCGATGTCGTCTCCCCAAATGACCAGGATGTTGGGGGCTTTTGACTTGGCCATAGTGTGCTCCTTGCTCTCACAATCCGTGGTGAAGTCTGCCTGCTATCCAAAAGGGCCGATCTGAAACAGCATGCTCGTGATCGCTGCGATGCCGATCAGCAATAGAAGTCCCGCGGTGATCAGCGTAAATGACGGGGGAAAACGACTTTCGCCGTGGATCAGTCCGTCGGCGGTCATTTCTTTGCGTTCTTCGCGAAGGCCGAGCATGAATTGGATATGGTAAATGATGCCGATGACCAGCATCGCAATCCCCAAAATCACCAGGGCTATGCCAAAGTGACGTGCGGGCGCAGCACTGTTCAATAGGGTTTGATCTCGGAGCTTCTGAAAAACTTGGAAAATGGTGAAGCCGAAACTGATCAGTGACAACGACGTCCGAATAACCGACATCAGCGTCCGATCCGCACTCATGCGCGTCCGCTGGAAGGACAGGCCGGTACGACGTGCCGAAAGCTCTTGCGAAATCTGTTCCGGAGTGGACCGAGAATTAACCGGCTCCATTCGCAATACTCCTAGAAACTTTCGCGGCCGGGCAGGTCGATGTGTTTGGGTTGGTTACTTATTGTATTGCTCAAGCGGTCAGCGGCCATGAAAGGCATTCGGAAGACTTGCGAACGGGGTATTTTGTTCCGTGCGAAAAGCGGTGGTCTGTGAATATGGTAACTGCCAAGTAGCTGACGGAATTGGCAAGCGGCTGCCTGTTAGAAACAGTGTCATGGAATTCGTTCGCGATTTGGTAAGCAGCCCTCGCGGAGAGCTATTCCTCGTCGTCAACTTCGGCGAAATCCTGCTGCGGATCGTTGGTTGGGCGCCATTTGGTGACTTTGGGATGGCAGGATCTGATTGCCTCGTCAGGGGCTCGCGATCGGGCGAGAGCCTGAGCCAACGCTCCCCGTGTGGGAGCAGGCAGCCAATCAGGCTGAGACTCGCAGCGCGCAATAGCGTCTCGACGCGTCCATAGTCTGTCGCCTGCCGTGAAGGAAAGGAGGCGGACGAGGCCGTCGGCAGCCAGCACTGCAACGATCTCCCCGACTTCCACGAACCTGCATGTGCTGTGATGCACCCCGTCTTCGAACAGAGCATCTGCTTCCGGCTGACGCTCAGATGCGGCCAGCCTCATAACTTCGGTGATCCGATCCAGATCGGCGCACGCCTGATGGCGCTCGACGACGGTGTCGGCCAGCGAGGCTGACGCGGACAGAGCCAGCGCAGCGAAAAGTCCCATGAGGGGGTGCGAAGTGCGATCGATCCGAGGCATGTCCGGCCGGAACGTTCGCCGTCATCCCTGGTTCGCAGGCAGGCGCTCGCACTGGATGCACAATAACGTCTCAGTGGAGGGACTATAGGCCTAAAGTAGCGCGCGACATCTGCTATGGCTTCTTTGTGACGCATGCTTGGATAGTAAACAGAGAGGTGAGAACCCTCTTGATCGTTGCTGCGGAGAAAGCTAGATAGCCTTTATCCAGCCCGGGCCCCTCTGGCAGTTCTTCATGAGCTGCGATGTCGGACTGGCATCATCGGGAGTGGCCTGTTTCGTGACTTTGCCTCACGGTTTCCTTTTTGTTTCCCGCGTTGCCGGCTGCTCCTCCGTGTCATGTACGACTAAGAGCGAGCCAACATGGATTTTATTTTCGAGTATATAACCCCGTCGGCATTATCGGCCCTCGGACAGGGTATCCTCATCGACCTCGTGCTTGCCGGTGACAACGCTATCGTCATCGGCCTGGCCGCCGCCGGTCTTCCGGCCCACCAACGTGCCAAGGCGATCTTCGTCGGCATCGTTGCTGCAACCGTGATGCGTATCGGCTTTGCGGCGATTACAGTTCAACTTCTATCGATCATCGGCTTGCTGTTGGCAGGCGGTGTGCTGTTGTTGTGGGTCTGCTGGAAGATGTGGCGTGAGTTGCGCGCTCCTCATGTTCACCCCGATCCACTGAATGCTGACGCCGCGAAGGGTGCGCCGACGAAAACGTTCGGACAGGCTGCGCTGCAGATTCTCGTGGCCGATATCACCATGTCATTGGATAACGTGCTGGCCGTCGCGGGTGCCTCGCGCGAGCATCCGTGGGTGCTCGTGTTCGGCCTCATGCTGTCTATTGCGCTGATGGGCGTGGCGGCAGCTTACATCGCCAATCTGCTTCAGAAGCACCGCTGGATTGCCTACGTCGGTCTGGCCGTCATTCTTTATGTGGCGCTCGACATGATCTGGCGCGGTGGCCGCGAAGTCTGGCCTTACGTGCAGGCTGCAATGGTTTAACGTAAGGTTCTGAAGGCTAATTCAAACGAGGGCGGGTGAAAGTGGGTGGAATAGCCCTCTGGAATCCGCCCTCTTTGTTTGTCCGTCCCCAAGACGATTTTTGCCAGTAGCCTGTTGATGGTTCGTCGCGATCTACGACAGCAAGCTGCCCAATAGAAAGGCAGCCTCGCTTTTCTCTCGCGCCTGGGGTTGGCCAATCTCGTACAGCCTGCTTAGATGGAGACTTACGCACGAAGACATCATCTCTGCCACGGTCAACAGTTGCAAAGGGTCTCCATGCTGCGTTCGACGTTGCGATGTGTTGTCAGCCTATTGTCCCTTACGGCGATATTCGTTGCACCACTCGCAGCCGAGGAAGTTGATCTCGAGCTCGTTCTTCTCGCCGATGCCTCCGGGTCGATCGATGAGGGAGAGCTACGCCTCCAACGAGAGGGCTATGCAGCGGCCATCACGCATCCGTCGGTGCTTGCCGCTATCGCCAGCGGTCCCAAGCGGCGCATAGCGCTCGTCTATGTCGAGTGGGCAACCGACGGCAGTCAGGACGTGCTGGTTCCGTGGTCGATTGTCGATGGCGCATCAGCGGCGGGAGCCGTGGCGGCACAACTCCGAGATCCAACAAAACCCCGGAGGACGTGGGGCGGCAACGCCATCGGTTCGGCAATTGCGCTTGGACAGTCGTTGATCGAGAAGAACAATATCGCGGCTGAGCGTCAGGTCATCGATGTGTCCGCTGATAGTGCAAATAGCTGGTCGGGCGTTCCGCTGGAGACCGCACGCCAGGCTGCGATCGCGGCCGGGATCACGATCAACGGTCTTGCTATCCTGTGCCGTGATGAGCAGTGCGGCGGCCGGCCAGTCGGCTATGACCTCGAGGACGCATTCCGACGCACCATCATCGGCGGGCCGGGCGCTTTTGTCGTGACCGCCGAAGATCGATCCAGCTTTGAGAACGCGGTGCGGCGCAAGCTCGTTCTGGAAATTGCGGAGTGTTCACACGAGCAATGTGCGACGCGTCGCAGGAATGAGCCACTGTGACGTCTCTCAGCACCCTATCATCGATGCGGTTGCTGCGGCGGTAGACCGGGGCGGGTGAGCACGTAGGCCGCCGATGCCAACATGAAGGCGGCGACCAGGATTGCCAGCCATGGATCCGGGTGCGCACCCAACCAGAACAGAACGTAGCCAATCGTCATGCCAATGCAGGCGCTGACCTTGGCTGGACGCGAAATGGCTCCGTACTTGCGCCAGGCGACCAACGGTGGCCCGAGGCGTGGATGTTCCACCAACCATGTTTCCAGCCGCGGTGATGAGCGGGCAAAGCATCCCGCAGCGAAGATGAGGAAGATCGTCGTGGGCAGCAGCGGCACGACGGTGCCAATCAGCCCGATTGCCACCAGCAAAAGCCCAAGGCCCTGATAAGCAAGGCGCTTCAATACGCTCTCCATTGCGCCCGACCACCCTCGCGCATCACGAAATCTTCATGCTCTACGCTGGCGATGCCTTTTGAGGTGATGGGTTGCGATTGAGCATCCACTGAGGACAGCGAGATGCAGACAGGCCTTTTCTTCGCATCTCCCGGCCGGATCGTCCACTTAGAGAGAGCGGTCCACTCTGCTGGCCAAGCGAGTACGGTTTTATGGCGTCAGGCCGAGACGCGGCTCTTTTCTTTGGCGAACGGGCTCAGTCCCAACCACGTCTGCATCGACTGAGCGACGGATTTATCTCCGATCAATTCCATCTGACCAGCGTCGACCTCTTTTTGTACGGTCGAAAGGCCCATCCACACCGCGGTCATGCTTCGGAGCGAGCTGCGGACAAAAAGATCGACCTCAAACCCCGGATCTGTCGAGCACAGATCGACCGTCGCGTCCTCGATCACAAGCCACCAGGATTGCTTGTCGGATTCGAGTTCCGGAAACAGGAAACCGATCGTGCATCTACGCGGCGGCAGCGGCGTCGGGTCGAGATGGCGCCGCATGTCCCACATCAAGAGCGAGGGATCCAAGTTCTTGAGCGACAGCGAGGACTCAACCCATCGTTGTCCCCAGATGCCGAGCGACATGACAACCGGACGCAGATCCTCGCCAGCGGCTGTCAGCTTGTAGTCAAAGCTTCCACGCTGCCCGGTCGGGACAGCAACCACGATGCCGGCCCCTTCGAGGTCTTTCAATCGTTTCGACAGGAGCGAGGGCGACATCAGCGGCACCCCGCGCCGCAAATCGTTGAAACGGGTCGTGCCACACAGCAATTCGCGAAGCACAAGCGCTGTCCAGCGGGAACACACGATCTCGGCGGCCATCGCCACCGGGCAGAACTGACCGTAGCTGCCCCGATCGAACTTATCGCCCATAGCCGCCTCCTGATGGACGCCAGCGTGATTATGACGGGTACAGAACTTGTATCAGGTCCAAGGCTACGCGTCATCGGTCGCGGCGGCTGAAACCGATCGGCGCCGAGAAATGTTGGAGTCGCTGCGGAAAATCCGCTGTCCGCTACAGATGCGCCGCCCGGCAGTACAGTTCCTGAACTGGATGCGTTTCACGGCGGCTGGCAAGGAAGGCGGCACAAACGTCCGTCCAATAACTCCAGGGAGATCCATTATGTCTGCCAGCATGGCCAACACAGCAGAGGCGAACGAGCAGAAAAACCCGGTCGAAATCGCACGCGAGCTCGGAGAGATTTTCGCGCAGCGTGCCAAGGAGGTCGATGATGAAGATCGCTTCGTGGCCGATAACTTTGCGCTATTGAAAGCGTCCGGCCTCGTGGAAGCCGGTGTCCCGCATGAACTGGGTGGAGGCGGCAGTGACGTCGACGAACTGGCTGCCATGCTCCGGACATTGGCACATTGTTGCGGCTCGACGGCGCTTGCGTTCTCCATGCACACGCATCAGGTGGCGATCCCGGCATGGCGCTGGACGTATCAGAAAGCGACGCCCGCCGAGCCATTGCTGAAGCGGATCGCGGCCGAGCGGATCTTTCTGCTATCGAGCGGTGGGTCGGACTGGATAACCGGCTCCGGCAGAGCGGAGAAGGTGGACGGTGGATACCGCATCAACGCGCGTAAGATTTTCACGTCCGGCGCACCGGCGGGCGACCTGCTGATGACCGGAGCCGTTTATACGCCGGAGGGCCAAGATCCAGTCGTGCTACACTTCGGCATTCCCATGAACTCCCCACACGTCAAAGTGCTCGACAACTGGCGTACACTCGGGATGCGCGGCACAGGATCCCACGATGTCCTGATCGATGGCCATGTCGTGCCCGATACCGCTATCGCAGTCCAGCGCAAGGCCGGGGAATGGCACCCGCTCTTCCAGATCATTGCGACGATCGCATTCCCCTTGGTCTACAGCGTGTATCTGGGGGTAGCGGAAAGTGCCCGCGAGATCGCGCTGGGGCTCGCCAAGAAGAAAGTTCCGAGCCGCCACGCCGTGGAGCTGGCGGGGCGGATGGATACCGAGTTGACCGCGGCCCGTCTGGCGCATGACTTGATGCTGTCGGCCGTACGCCTGAATGCGCCGTCTGCCGCTACGGTCAACCAGGTTATGATCGGGCGTCAATTGGTCGGGCGCCACGCTATTGCGGCGGTTGAGTACGCTATGGAGTTGGCCGGCGGCGCAGGCTTCTATCGCTCGGAAGGGCTTGAGCGGCGGTTCCGGGATATCCAGGCCGCGCGCTATCATCCGCTGCAGGCTGGACCGCAAGCCGAGTATGCTGGCGCGATGGCGCTAGGAATGCCGGTCGATCGGATCTTCTGAACGCATGATCGAGGACGCTCGCGGCAATATCGATTGCGAAATATCGGGGAACGAGCGCGGTCCAACCATCGTGCTCGTTCCCGGGTCGTGCAGCACTGGCGCGGCGTGGCGACCGGTGATTGCATCGCTTGGCGATCGCTATAAGTGCATCACCACGAGCCTGCCGGGGTACGGTCGGACGGCAGAACGCCGGACGCTTGAAGCTCCCGATATTTCACAAGCCGCCGAAATCGTTCGCGCCGTTATTCGAAACAGCGGTGACGATGCCGTTCATCTTGTCGGACACTCGTTCGGCGGATTGGTCGGACTCGCGACAGTTCTCGAGAATCCTGAGCAGATCGCCAGTCTGACGGTGATTGAGGCGCCCGCCGTGGAGCTGCTGATGGCGACTGGCGAGCTTGAACACTATCGCGCTTTCCGCGAGATGGCAGATATGTATTTCAGGGCGTTCCATGGGGGTGACAGGGAAGCCATCGCCGCGATGATCGACTTCTACGGAGGCGCGGGAACTTATGCCTCCTGGCCGGAACGCGTGCGCGCTTATGCGATCGAGACCACGCCCGTGAACATGTTGGACTGGGCGTGTGCTTTCTCGTTTCCGCTGTCGCCCACTGCCCTAGAGGCGATCAACGTCCCGACCCATGTGATCGTCGGTGGGGCCAGTCACCCGGCCGTCCAACGCGCGAATGGACTCTTGAGCCGCTGCATCACGGGCGCATCCATGACGACGATCGCGGGTGCCGCGCATTTCATGATTTCAACACACGCCGAGGATGTAGCCCGCGCAATAGCGGCGCATGCGGGCGGGTTGAGCGAAGCTCATCTCTGAGACATTCTACCCCTGACGCCGGGAATGCTTGCAACGCTCGACTGCTTACCGTAAGAGGCAGCATTCTCCCGGATGACGGTGATTTGGCAGCCACCAATCATCGCAGCCCTTTGGGCGTCTGGTGAATATAGCCCCGAACTTCGGGGTCGACGGAGAGGTGGCTGAGTGGTTGAAAGCACCGCACTCGAAATGCGGCATAGGGGCAACTCTATCGGGGGTTCGAATCCCCCCCTCTCCGCCAGACACCGCCGATTGCCTTCTATGGCGCGATACTGCCGCCGATCACCGCATTCGCACCAAACGGCACTGAACCGATTGACCGCCGACAATCGCACAAATGCGTGCTGCGGCGCTGGCGGAAGCTTTCATAAATCCGAGAGAGCATCCGGAGGGGCCATTTCCTCGCGCAGTGCCGCCCACGACAACAGTGCATCGAGCGTCGGGCACAGCGCCTGTCCCCATTCCGTGAGGCAATATTCCACCTTCGGCGGCACCTGATGGTGAACGATGCGACGGACGATGCCGTCGCCTTCCATCTGGCGAAGCTGCTGGATGAGCATCTTCTGCGACACGGCCGGGATCGCCCGTTCAAGGTCTGAGAACCGCATGATGTTGCCGCCGAACAGGTGGAACAGAATGATCAGCTTCCACCGGCCCTCGAGCAGCTTCAGCACGTTTTCGACGCCTTCGGCGGCGGTCTCGCGTGTGTACTGAATAGACTTACTTTTAGGTGAGTGCCTTACTTTTTTGTCCGTTCTTGTCATTTGGGCAAGCTAAGGCAACCTAAGGCCTGAAACAACGCGAATCGGAGAATTGTCATGCCGATATCCCTTCCAGGACCAATCGCAGCCTATTTCGCCGCCGATCAGAACGATGGTGATGCCGTCGCCCACTGCTTCACAGAGGACGCTGTCGTTACGGACGAACGCCGCACGCATGCGGGCCGTGACGCCATCCGCCGGTGGAAGGCGGAAGCCTCCGCGAAGTTCAGCTACACGACCGATCCTTTCGCAGTCAGCGAGGAGGATAGCGCTACCGTGGTGACGGCGCGTGTCGCTGGTGATTTCCCCGGTAGCCCGGTCGATCTGCGCTACGCGTTCGTGCTGGATAGAGGGAAGATCGCGTAGCTGGAGATCACGCCGTGAGCTTCGACCTTGGTCTGAAGGGCAAGCGAGCGCTCGTGACAGGTGGAACGAAGGGCATTGGCGCGGCTGTGGTCGAGGGCCTGCGCCATGCTGGCGCGCGTGTGGTGACGACAGCGCGCACCGTTCCCACTCGCTCAATGGGAGACGTTCACTTCATCGCCGCCGATCTGACGACCTCTGAAGGTTGCTCTGCTGCGGCCGTCGGTGTGCTCGATCACCTCGGTGGTGTGGACATTGTCGTGCATGTGGTGGGCGGTTCATCCGCGCCCGGCGGCGGATTCGCCGCGCTGGATGATGCGGAATGGTTCAGGGAGATGAACTGGAACCTCATGTCGGCCGTGCGCCTCGATCGCGCTCTTCTGCCTGGCATGATCGTGCAAGGTTCGGGCGTAATCGTGCACATCACCTCGATCCAGAACCGCTTGCCGCTTCCGGAATCCACGACTGCCTACGCGGCCGCGAAGGCCGCCCTTTCGACCTACAGCAAAAGCCTGTCGAAGCAGGTGGGACCGCAAGGGGTCCGCGTGGTGCGGGTTTCTCCTGGCTGGGTGGAGACCGACGCAGCGGTTGCGATGGCCGAGCGCCTGGCCGAGCAGGCGGGCACCGACTACGAAGGCGGCAAGGGGATCATCATGGATTCGCTCGGCGGCATCCCACTCGGCCGCCCAGCAAAGCCGGCGGAGGTGGCCGATCTGGTTGCTTTCGTCGTCTCCCCGCGCGCCGGCGCAGTGACAGGTACAGAGTACGTCATCGATGGCGGTACCGTACCCACCGTTTAGCGAGGCTCGAGGTTGGCTGAGCACCGATCACAATTCGCTAACGGCCAGTCGGATAAGGGCTCGCATTGGGATCTGATTGATGTACTCTGCCTGTAGAGGGGGCCCAATGTGCGCAAAGGAGCGACCATGGCTTTCGAAGATGTGCAGGCCGAGCTGGGCTTGCTGCTCACGCAGATGCAGAACGAGAACCAGCCCGAGGACAAGCACGAGATTTATCTCGTCATCATGCGCAAACTGAACGAGCTGAAGGCTTACGGAATGCCCGTGCCTCAGGATCTGCTCGATCTGGAGAAGTCGCTGGAGGCCGAGTTCGAAGCCGAGCAGCGCGGCGAGGCGTTGTGATGTGAACGGCGGCAGTCGCCATGGCAGCGTGGTAGATTGCAGTTACCGGGACGAGCGCGGAGCATCGTGATGCAGCGTGTGCAAACACAGGGCGTCCATCACATCACCTTGGTTGGAGCCGATCGCCAGACGTCTATCGATTTCTGGGAGGGCGTGCTCGGCATGCCGTTCGTGTTCGAGCAGCCGAACCTCGACGATCATACGCAGAACCATCTGTATTTTGATCCCGGCGATGGCCGCCTGATTACGATTTTCACGAGCGAGAACTGGAAGCCCGACCCAACGCCGAATCCGACCGGCGTTGGTAATGTGCACCATTTAGCGTTCAACGTGTCCCGGGCCACGTTCACGCAGGCCGCAAAACGGCTGCGTGAACGCAAGATCGCCAATTCTGGTGAGGTTGATCGCGGGTTCATGCACTCGCTGTACTTTCGCGATCCGCTTGGCCAACTGTTGGAGATCGCGTGCTATAAATTCGAGCCTCCGGTCGGCTTCACGCATGCTGATGTCCTGCGCGAGGCGCATAAGATTCGCGTCGCAGCCGGCGCAATCAATATCGCCGATGAGCATCTGACGGATGCCATCGAGCTCTTGTCAAAGCCGCGGACGGGGGCTGTCGAAAAAGGCTAGCGTGGAAAGGCGAGGCGGTGCGCACCTCGCCGCTTGGCTCCACTCAGTCCAGCGTACGCAGCGCCGTAGTGCGAGCCCGTCCTGCATTCATCAGCAGACTCAGGTCGCTGCCACTCAGGATCATTTTCACGCCCAAGCCGATGTAGTGGCGAAGTCCCTCGTCACTGTAGACGCCGCCCATACCGGCCCACTTTCCGTGCTTGCGGCATGCGGCGATCATCATTTGATAAGCTTCGGTGACGCGCGGGTGCATGAGTTCACCCGGAATGCCCATCTCGGCGGTGAGATCGTTCGTGCCAATCAGGAGTACGTCGATCCCAGGAACGGCTGCGATCGCATCGGCATTGGCGATGGCCTCAGGCGTCTCCAACATGACAACCGTCAGCATATTCTTGTTCACGATGGCTGAGGCTTCGGCCAATGGCAAGGCGGCAAATCCGAACTGCGGCAATGCACCTGTCACCGAGCGGTGCCCGTCGGGCGGATAACGCAGTCGATCGGCGATTTCACGCGCTTCCTCTGCCGTATCGACATGAGGCACGACGATCCCATATGCGCCGCCATCCAGCGCGCGGGTGGCCAAGTCGTACCGGCCCTTCGGCACACGGACGATGGGCGAAATGCCTGCGCTCAATGCCGCGACGGAGATTTGCACGGCCGTATCGAGCGCCATCGCGCCGTGTTCCAGATCGATGAACAGCCAGTCGAACCCGGAGGTCTTCATGGCGCTGGCAATGTCGACGGTTCGCGCCTGGCGTAAACCGATGCCAATCGCCAGTTCGCCTTTTTCAAGTCGTTCACGGGCCGGATTGGGGAATTCAGGCATTTGCTTTCGCCTCCTTGTCAGCGCTTCAGGCTGCACTGTGCTGCCAGCCAGCGCGCCAATGCAAGTGGCTCGGGAAGGATTGAACCGTGCGATCCTAGCGCCCGCCGGAAGCGCCTTCCTGCTCTACCGCGCGCTGCGTGCGTCTCACCGCCGCCTGAAGCTGAGCGAGTTTTTTCCGCACGCGGGCTTCCGCATCCCGGAAACAGTCGCGCTCTCGCTCGCGTCGCTGCGCGGCATCGTCGGTGGTCGTAGTGGCGGATTGCGCATTCGATGATGTGGCGACAGCCTTCTGAACCAGCAAAGGTGTCTCGCGCGAATCCGCGGCGGCTTCTGTGTAGAGGCAGGCGGGCTCGTCGACCTTCGCCATCAGATGCGCACTCGGTTTGGGAACGGCTTTGGGCTGCGCCTGCTGTATCTCTGAGCGCGGAGCATGGGCATGGCAGCCTGCGATGAGAAGCGCTGTCAACGCGCAGGCTGCAAGGCTGGCAGCACGGCGATTATGATTGGTTTTGCCAACGTTGAAACAACGGCGCGAACGCCGGAGAGCCCCGAACTGACGCATCGATCCCTCGAACTTTGCTCTCCCCACGGAGAGTTAATGCGAGGATTATGTTGAGATGTTGATCGCGATGCGGATGAGGCACAGCACGGTCGGGCCGGTGAATTAAATGCCCCACGTCTTGGCGGCGAAGGCCGGATAGGTTTCCGCAACCTGCCGCGCAACATCGGTGCGGAGAAGGGCCAGCGTATCGCCGTCCAGCATCGGCGTTGTGTGCGTGTCCGGCGTTTGCTCATAGTCAAATCCGGTCGCAGCGCGAACATCGTCCGTGTTCACGCCGGGATGCGTGGACTGAAGCCGGAATTGCCTTTTGGCTTTGTCAAAAGCGAATGTGCACAAACCTGTCACAAGTGCATACGGGCCGCCCGGTCGGTATTCATCTTCCGGCGACGTCCCGGCGGCGCTGATGAAATCTACCTTCGGCACTAGTGTTCGCGGTGTATGCTCCTCGCGAAAAAGAATGACACGCGGGATCAGGTGATAGAGATAGGCCGATCCAAAGGAGCCGGGAAACCGCACTTTGCTGCGCGGATATTCTCCGAGGCCGACGAGATTGATGTTGGCCTGCCCATCGATCTGGCCACCCGAAAGAAAAAACGCATCGATGCGACCCTGGGCGGCGCAGTCGAATAGTTCCCGTCCGCCATCGGTAAACGGATTGTGCTGGCGGCTGCCAAGCAGGGATACATGCAACGCGCCACCCGAAAGCGCGCGCGCGAGCAACGCTGCAGAGCCCGGAATGGGAGAACTGGATCCGACGGCGACATGCCGAAGCCCAGCCAGCATCGGCGCGATTGCGCCGATCATGACCTCGGCCCGATGAAGATTTGCAGACGTCACGATCCCTCACGGCCTTGTTTTTTGCGGCGCAGGTCAGCCCAGTACGCCAATCGTTTGCGGACATCCCGTTCGAAGCCGCGCTCCGGCGGATCATAGAACTGATGGCGCCCCATGCTCTCCGGAAAATAATCCTGGCCGGAGAAGCCCTCGGCTGTGTCGTGATCGTAGTCATAGCCGGCGCCATAGCCCTCATCGGACATCAGGCGTGTCGGTGCGTTGAGGATGTGTTTCGGAGGGCTCACGCTGCCGCTGTCTTTCGCGGCACGCATAGCGGCTTTGTAGGCGACGTATGCGCCATTCGATTTCGGCGCGACGGCGAGATAGATCGTTGCCTGCGCCAGCGCCAATTCGCCTTCGGGGCTGCCGAGGAAGTCGAACGCATCCTTGGCTGCCAATGCCTGCACGAGGGCCTGCGGATCGGCAAGGCCGATATCCTCCACGGCCATGCGCACGAGACGCCGCGCCAGAAACAGCCGATCCTCGCCACCGTCCAGCATCCGCGCCAGCCAGTAAAGTGCGGCGTCAGGATCGGAACCGCGCACGGACTTATGCAGGGCGCTGATGAGATTGTAATGACCGTCGCGCGACTTGTCGTAGCGCGGCGCACGACGCTGTACGAGTGTCGTCAGGGCATCGCGGGTGAGCGACTTGGCGCCTGTTGGAACGGCGGCGAAGACTTCTTCGGCCAGATTCAGCACGGATCGGCCGTCACCATCCGACATGGCAAGCAATGCCGTACGAGCCTCCTGATCGAGAGGCAGCGGCCGGCCTTCTTCCTTTTCGGCGCGCTGCACGAGATCAGATAGAGCCTCCTCACCAAGCCGATGGAACACCAGCACGGCCGCGCGTGACAGAACAGCGGCATTGAGCTCGAACGACGGGTTCTCGGTCGTCGCACCGACGAGGGTGATCGTCCCGTCCTCCATGTAGGGCAGGAAACTGTCTTGCTGCGCGCGATTGAAACGATGGATCTCGTCGATGAACAGCAGCGTCCCTTTGCCGGTCTGACGCAGTGTCTTCGCGCGGTCGAAGGCCTTTCGCAGATCCTGAACGCCTGAAAAAATCGCCGACAGTTGCTGGAATTCCAGATCCGTCTCGTGTGCGAGCAGCCGCGCGACGGTCGTCTTGCCACAACCGGGCGGGCCCCAGAGCACCATGCTTTGGAGCCGCCCCGATTTGACCATACGTGTCAGCGTGCCTTCCGGCCCGACGAGATGATCTTGCCCGACAACCTCGCCGAGGCGCTGCGGGCGCAGTCGGTCAGCAAGCGGGCGCGGGGCCCGCTTCTCCAATCCGGCGGCTTGAAACAGGTTATCCATAGCAAGGCTATTGTCCTATCCGCCTCCGCCACCGCTGTCGAGGCCGTCAGGCCGCTTGGCGTTGTCGCTCCACAGCGCGGACGGTTACCTTATCGACCTTGCCGTCACGCAGAACTTCGAGGGTCAAGTCGCGCCCGATGCGATCCGCGCCAAGCAGCCGGATCAGATCGTCGGTTCCGGTGACAGCCGCACCATCAAGTGACAGGACGATATCACCTTCACGCACACCCGCGTCTGCGGCAGGGCCGCCCGAACTCACCTCACCCACCCGAACAGCACGCGGCCCGGCCTGAAGCGCAAGCGCGATGCGTCTCGGCAGTGGCACGGTCTGGCCGGCAATACCGATATAGGCGCGCCGAACACGTCCATGCGCGATGAACTCGGTGACGACGAAGACAGCCGTGTTGCTGGCGACCGCAAAGCAGATGCCCTGCGCGCCGGCGATCATCGCGGTATTGATACCGACAACCTCGCCATTGGCCGCGACGAGCGGTCCGCCGGAGTTGCCCGGATTGAGGGCTGCATCCGTCTGGATGACGTCGTCGATCAG
>JAEYYQ010000551.1 GCA_023428365.1 Pseudomonadota bacterium
GACGGCCAGGGCTTCATGGTCCGCAAGGCGCTCAAGGTGAACTCGGCGCTTGAACTCAACGAAGCGTCGGTCTGCGTGCAGCAGGGCACCACGACGGAACTCAACCTGGCCGACTATTTCCGCGCCAACAACATGAAGCTCAAGACCGTGACTTTCGCGAGCTCGGACGAAGCCATCAAGGCTTACGACTCCGGCCGTTGCGACGCGTTCACGACCGACGCTTCGGGTCTCTATGCCGAACGTCTGCGTCTGGCCAACTCGGCCGATCACATCGTGCTGCCCGAGATCATCTCCAAGGAGCCGCTCGGCCCGGCTGTGCGTCACGGCGACGACCAGTGGTTCGATGTCGTCAAGTGGACCTACTTCGCGATGCTGAACGCCGAAGAGCTCGGCATTACCTCGAAGAACGTCGATGAAATGCTGAAGTCGAACAGTCCCGACATCAAGCGTCTGCTCGGCACGGAAGGCAACTTCGGCGAACAGCTCGGCCTGTCGAAGGACTGGGCGCTGCAGATCGTCAAGCAGGTCGGCAATTACGGTGAAGTGTTCGACCGTAACGTCGGTGCCGGTTCGCCGCTGAAGATCGATCGCGGTCTTAACAAGCTGTGGACCAAGGGCGGTCTGCAGTACGCGCCGCCGGTCCGTTAAGCCGGTCGCGTTCGGCGCAAGAACCACCTAATACTGAGCCGCCGCGGACCGGGTCTCCGCGGCGGCTCGGCCAAGGTGCGCCAGTGTTCCGGTCGCGGCCGTCTTTGAGGGAGGGCTGCCGCGGCGAAAAGCCGGAGACGCGGGCGAAAAAAACGGGCGGCGTTAAACGTCCGGATGAGGGGTAGATGTCGACTGACTTGAGAGCGGGGTCACCCCCCGCACGCGTGCCTTTCTACAACGACCCGAAGGTACGGAGCATCGTCTATCAGGTTGCTCTGTGCCTGATCGTCGCCGGGCTGGTTTACGGCGCCGCCTCGAATGCGGTGGAGAACCTGCAACGCGCGCGCATCGCTTCCGGATTCGGCTTCTGGGACAACACCGCCGGCTTCGACATCAGCCAGACACTGATCTCCTATTCCAATACATCGACCTATGGTCGCGCATTCTGGGTCGGCCTGCTCAATACGCTGCTGGTCGCTGGCCTCGGCATTGTTTTCGCGACCATCCTCGGCTTCATCGTCGGCATTGCGCGGCTATCGAAGAACTGGCTCGTCAATAAGACGGCCACCGCCTATGTCGAACTCATTCGCAACCTGCCGCTGCTGCTGCAACTGCTCTTCTGGTATAACGCCGTGCTCAAGGCGCTGCCGGATCTGCGCGATAGCGTGAAAATTCCCGGCGGCATCTTCCTCAACAACCGGGGCTTGTTTCTGCCGGCGCCGGTGACCCAGGCCGGCTTCGGCTTCGTCGAAATCGTCTTCTTCCTCGGCATTGTTGGCTCGATCGTCTTTCACATCTGGGCCCGCAAGCGCCAGGAAAAGACCGGAAAGCAGGCGCCGGTGTTTCTCACGTCGCTCGGCCTTGTCATTGGCTTGCCGCTCGTCGTGTTCCTGATTGCCGGCATGCCGCTCGGCTTTGACTTCCCGGAGGCGGGCCGCTTCAACATCGCCGGTGGCATTGAAGTGGTGCCGGAGTTCGCCGCGCTGCTGTTCGGCCTGTCGATTTACACCGCGGCCTTCATCGCCGAGGTGGTGCGCGCCGGCATCCTCGCAGTGTCTCACGGCCAGACCGAGGCGGCCTATTCGTTGGGCATGAAGCCAGGGCCGACGCTCCGGCTCATCGTCGTGCCACAGGCCATGCGCGTGATCATTCCGCCGCTGACCAGCCAGTATCTCAACCTGACCAAGAACTCCTCGCTGGCGGTCGCGATCGGCTATCCGGACCTGGTGCAGGTGTTCACCGGGACCGTTCTTAACCAGACCGGTCAGGCAGTGGAGGTCGTCGCCATTACCATGGCGGTCTACCTCACCATCAGCCTGACGACGTCGTTCCTGATGAATATCTACAACAGCCGCATGAAGCTGGTGGAACGGTGAGGGCCGCGTCATGACGATGTCCGAAGGCGATCTCGCCGTTGCCCAGATCAACTTCGTGCGGAAGGACACGCTGCAGCCGCTGCCGCCGCCATCCTCGATGTCCGGGCCGGTTGGCTGGTTGCGCGAGAACCTGTTCTCGACGCCGTTCAACATCGCGCTGACGATCCTCATCGTATTATTCCTGGCGTGGATCATCCCCGACATGCTGCGCTTCCTGGTGTTTGACGCCGTCTGGTCGGGCGTCGACCGGGAAGCCTGTCTGATCACGGCCGAGCGGCCGGTGGTGGGCGCTTGCTGGCCCTTCGCCTTTGAGCGTCTGCCGTACTTCATCTACGGCTCCTATCCGATCCCCGAGCGCTGGCGCGTCGATGTCTTCTTCGTGATGCTGGCTGTCGCGATCGTCTGGCTGCTGTGGCTCAACGCGCCGCGCCGCGATCTAGGACTCGTCTATGCCTTCATCGTGACGCCGCTGTGCTCCTACATCCTGCTGAGCGGCTGGCCCCTGATCGGGCTGCCCAAGGTCGACACCGTGCTGTGGGGCGGCGTGCTGGTCACCATCGTCGTGTCCGCGGTCGGCATCGTGTTCTCGTTGCCGATCGGCATCCTGCTGGCGCTTGGCCGCCAGTCAAAGATGCCGGCGGTCAAACTGTTCTCGGTGATGTTCATCGAGTTCGTGCGCGGCGTGCCGCTCGTCACCGTGCTGTTCATGGCGAGCGTGATGCTGCCGCTGTTCGTGCCGGAGAACCTTTCGCCCG
>JAEYYQ010000611.1 GCA_023428365.1 Pseudomonadota bacterium
TTGCTGCACCTGTGGGAGGATGTGACGAGCTACCCGGCGCCTCCCGAGGCGTGTCTGATCAATTTTTATTTCGAAGGTGCCAAGATGGGCAGCCACGTCGATGCCGACGAGGACGATTTCGCCGCGCCGGTGGTGTCGGTTTCTCTCGGGGACGAGGCTGTTTTCCACATCGGCGGCCCGAAGCGATCGGATCCCAAGACCCGTCTGCTCCTGGCGTCGGGTGATGTCGTGGTGCTGGGCGGCGACTCGCGTCGCGCCTACCACGGCATCGACCGAGTCCGGCCCGGGACGAGCGACCTGATCCCCGGTGGAGGTCGCATCAACCTGACGCTCCGCCGCGTGACCATGCCGTAAGCCCATCGGGGACGAGATCACGAGTTGGACTCGGGGGTCTCGCTGCCATCGCCCGCCGATGCGGACTTTGCGGCGGCTTTGCCCTCGGCTGCTGTCTGTGCTTCCTGCGGCTTTGGACCACCTCTGGAGACAACCACCATCGCAGGGCGCAGCACGCGATCCTCAATCGTGTAGCCCGCCTGGAAGACCTGCAGCACCGTACCGGTTGGAACGTCCGTGTTGGGCTGCTCCATCACAGCCTGATGCAAATGCGGGTTGAACGGCTCTCCAGTCGGATCGATGCGCTTGACGCCATGCCGTTCGAGCACGTTCAGGAACTCGCGCTCCATCATCTCGACACCCTCGAGCAGGCTCTTGAGTGCCGGATCGTGATCGGCAGCACCGGCCGGAAGTGCCGAGACGGCGCGGCCGAAATTGTCGCTCAAAGTGACCACGTCCCCGGCAAACTTCGAAATGGCGTACTTCGCCATATCGGACTTTTCCCGCTCGCCACGCTTGCGGATGTTGTCAATCTCAGCATGCGACCTGAGCAAGCGGTCGGTGAGATCAGCGATCTGCCCCTCAAGCTCGGTGATGCGCGACTCCGCGGAAGCCGCATCAGGCGCAGCTTCAGACGCGGCCGCTGCATCAGCAACCGGATCGGTCGCCTGTTCAGGGGTGGGATTGGGGTCTTCGATGTCTGGCTTACCGCTCATAAGGCCTCGGGCGTGTTCTCGTTGTCTAAGTGAAGGATGAGCCGGCGCGTTCCGCCATCCGCCGGCAAATAGTCGCCGGACATGATGTGTCGGCGCGCCGAAAAATCAAGTCAGGAGGCGGCCGACCAGCTTTGCTGTGTAATCGACCATGGGGATGATCCGCGCATAATTGATCCGGGTCGGGCCGATGACGCCCAGTACGCCGACCACCTTACGCGTGTTGTCCTGGAAAGGGGCAACAATCAGCGATGAGCCGGATAGCGAAAACAGCTTGTTCTCCGAGCCGATGAAGATACGGACACCCTCGGCGCGCTCGGCAAGGCCCAGGAGCTGGATCAGATCGCGCTTGGTCTCAAGGTCCTCGAACAGCTTGCGAACCCGTTCCAGCTCCTCGATCGCCGTCAAGTCCTTGAGAAGATTGGATTGTCCACGGACAATCAAGCTCTGCCGATCACCGCTCGTGCCCGCCCATTCCGCCAGTCCCGCCTCAATCACCTTTTGGGTCAGCGAGTCCAGTTCGGCCTTGGCATTGGCGAGCTGCTGCTCGATGCGGCCGCGAGCCTCTTCGATCGACAGGCCGCGAACCTGGGCGTTCAGGTAATTGGCGGCCTCGATCAACGCTGACGGCGGCAAGCCGGGTGGCAGCGAAATGACGCGGTTCTCGACGTGCTGATCCTCACCGACCAGCACCACCAGGGCGCGGCCCGGGTCCAGCGGCACGAATTCGATGTGCTTCAGGCGGCTGACCTGCTTTTCGGCCAGCACGACGCCTGCGCAGTGCGACAGCCCGGAGATCATTTCGCCAGCCTCGGCCAGCACCTGATCAACCGACTTTTCGCGTTTGATGCCAATATGCGACTGGATCTGCTTACGTTCGTCCTCGGTCAGATCGCCGAGTTCGAGCAGGCCGTCGACGAACAGCCGCAGCCCCATATGCGTCGGAAGCCGGCCGGCCGAGGTATGCGGCGCGAAAATCAGCCCAAGCTGCTCCAGGTCGGACATAACATTGCGGATCGATGCCGGAGACAGTGTCATCGGCAGGTGTCGCGACAGGTTTCGCGATCCCACCGGTTCGCCCGTGGCGAGGTAGGTCTCGACGATCTGTCGGAAGATAGCGCGGGAACGTTCGTTGAGCCGTGTCAGCTCGCTCGTGATCTCGGTCATGCCGGTCGTTGAGGGTTAAACCTCCAACTGGATATTGCGGGAGTCTAGGCCCAGCCACGCGATCTCGTCAAACTGGATATCTGTTTGCGGTTGAACCATGGACAGGGCTCGCCTAGGGTGCCGCGCAATTAGGCAGGCTGCTCGCCTGTTTCCCCGCAGCACTCACTATAGATCGCCATGCGCCCATCAAAACGCAAGCCCGACGAGCTCCGCCGCGTCTCTTTTGAGCGCGCTGTATCGATGCACGCCGAGGGCTCTTGCCTGATCAAGTTCGGAAATACCCATGTTCTGTGCACGGCGAGCCTGGAAGAGCGGGTGCCGCCGTGGCTCAAGAACCAGGGGCGCGGCTGGGTGACGGCTGAGTACGGAATGCTGCCGCGTGCCACGACCTCGCGCACCCGTCGCGAAGCAAGCGTCGGCCATCCCTCTGGCCGGACACAGGAAATTCAGCGTCTGATCGGCCGCGCGCTGCGGTCTGTCGTTGATCTGCAGAAGCTCGGTGAGCGGCAGATCTCGATCGATTGCGACGTCATCCAGGCCGATGGCGG
>JAEYYQ010000059.1 GCA_023428365.1 Pseudomonadota bacterium
GGCGTCATCGATCTGCACGAGGATGATCAGAATGCAGTCCGCGCCCCAGGCGCGGGCTTCGGCGACCTGATAGGTGTCGAGCATGAAATCCTTGCGCAGTGCGGGCAGCCGGGTCGCCGCCCGGGCCTCAGTGAGGTACGCCGGAGCCCCCTGAAACGACGGGCCATCGGTCAGCACGGACAGGCAGGTTGCCCCGCCCGCTTCATAGGCCTTCGCTAAAGACGGCGGATCGAAGTCGGCGCGGATGAGCCCTTTCGATGGACTTGCCTTCTTGATCTCAGCGAACAAGGCGTATTGCCCGCCAGCAATCCGAGCCTCGATGGCGCCGGCGAACGGGCGGACAGGAGGCGCTTCGCGGGCCGCGGCCTCAACAGCCGCCAGGGGGCGCGCCGCTTTTGCTGCCCGGATTTCCTCGAGCTTATAGGCGGTGATCTTATCGAGAATGTCGCTCATACGTCCCTGATTACCCGGCCATCACGAAGAAGCATAGCGCCAGCCTATCGCCGCAAACGCCTGTTTGAACACTGATGCCTAACGCCCATCACGTCAAAACGGGGAATCTCTGCATGATATCAATAAAGCTGACGAGCGTTCTGGTTGACGATCAGGCCAAGGCACTCGCCTTTTATACCGACATTCTCGGCTTTGTACTCAAGCAGGATATCCCGATGGGAGAGGCCAGATGGTTGACGGTCGTTTCGCCCGTCGATCCCGAGGGTGTCCATCTTCTCCTGGAGCCCTGTGGTTTCGAGTTCGCGAAGACCTATCAGAAGTCCCTCTATGACGCCGGAGTTCCGCTGACAGCCTTTGCGGTCGATAATCTGGCTGCCGAACATCAGCGCCTGACGACCCTCGGCGTGAAATTCCGTGGCGAGCCGACCAGCGGTCCTGGACCGGCAACGGCCACGCTTGATGATACCTGTGGCAACCTTATCCAGCTCTTTCAGGTCGGAAGCGCCTAGCGGGACATTCTTCTCTCAGGCGTTTCCGTTGCTGATGGCAACAAGCCTCTCCAGCGCGCGTGCTGCCGCACCGGATTTAATGGCTTCAGCAGCTTGCGCCACGCCATCGGGCAAATCGTTGGCCTTGCCGCCCACCACCAGCGCACCCGCGACGTTGAGCAAGACGATATCGCGGAACGGCCCCGGTTCACCCGCCAGCACGGCTCGGATCGCGGCAGCGTTGTAAGCCGCATCGCCGCCCCTGAGATCGGACAGCTTGGCCGGCTGCAGACCTGCGTCGGCCGGCGTCACCTCGAAGACCCGGATCTTGCCATCCTTCAACTCGGCGACATCCGTCGCGCCGGTCGTCGTCAACTCGTCGAGCCCATCGTGCCCATGGACCACCCAGACGTGCTCCGCTCCGAGATTGCGCAGCACCTGGGCGATCGGCTCGACCCACTGCCAGGAGAACACACCGACAACCTGACGCTTCACTCCGGCTGGATTGGAGATTGGACCTAGCAGATTGAAAATCGTGCGGATCGCCAGCTCGGCACGCACCGGCGCCCAATGCTTCATGGAGGAGTGGTGCATCGGCGCCCACATGAAGCCGACACCGGCTTTCGCGATGCAGTCGGAGATAACCGGCGGCGTCACGTCGAGCTTCACGCCCAGCGCGCCGAGGACGTCAGATGCGCCAGAGATTGATGACACCGAACGGTTGCCATGCTTGGCGATCGGCAGACCAGCTCCGGCCGCGACGAGGCTAGCGCAGGTGGAGACATTGTAGGTTCCGTGGCCATCGCCGCCCGTTCCGACGATATCGACCGCCCCCGCTGGGGCCTCGACGGTGGTCATCTTCGAACGTAGCAACTTAGCGGCGCCGGTGATCTCCTCAACGGTCTCACCACGCACGCGCAGCGCCATCAGGAAGGCCCCCATCTGCGCCGGCGTCGCGATGCCGGACGTCATGATGTCGAGAGCGGTGCGACTTTCTTCGGCTTCCAGCGTGGCGCCCGTGGCGACTTTCTGGATCAGTCTCTTCAATTCGTTGGCGGGCATCGAACGTCCAATAGTGTCAGGCTGCGTGCGCGGGCTGCGTGTTGCGTCGGCGCGGAGAAAGGCCTGCGAGCCGCAGGAAATTGGCGAGCAAGTCGTGGCCATGCTCAGAGGCGATGCTTTCCGGATGGAACTGCACGCCATGGATCGGCAACGTCTTGTGCTGAAGGCCCATAATGATTCCGCCATCGGCGGTCTCTGAGGTGACTTCCAGACTGTCCGGAAGGCTCGCACGCTCCACGATCAGTGAATGATAGCGGGTGACGTTGAACCGGCCCGGCAATTCCGCGAACAGGCCCTTTCCGTCATCGCGTACGGCGGACAGTTTACCGTGCAGGGGCAGGGGCGCGCGAATGACCTTCCCGCCGAACGCCTGACCAATGGCCTGATGACCAAGGCAGACACCAAGAAGCGGGATCTTGTCCGCAGCCGCCGCCTTGATCAGATCAAGGCAGATACCCGCTTCATTCGGCGTGCACGGCCCGGGCGACAGTACGATGGCGCTCGGCTTCAACGCGAGGGCGTCCTTCACCGCGATCTTGTCGTTGCGGCGTACATCGCAGACAGCGCCCAGCTCGCCCAGGAAGTGGACGAGATTGTAAGTGAAGCTGTCGTAGTTATCGATCAGCAGTAGCATGATGGGCCTGAGGTGCGGTTGTTCGGTTCCAGGGAGGGACTAGAGATCGCGGCGCGGCGTCAGTCAAGGTGACACGGGGCCGGCCGAAGCTCAGGCAAGCCGTTTGGGCGTCTGGAACAGCCGCAAACGCCCACCGGCCGGCTTGATTTTACGCCAGTCGTCGCCTTCGAAGGTGAACACAGCCAATCCGCAGGTCGGGAACTTGATGCCCATGGTGGCGATATCGCGCCGCGAGCCGTTCGCCGCCAGTTCCATCGCGAGTGCCTGGGTGCCCGGGTTGTGGCCGATCATCAGGACGTTTCGGAAGTTCGCTTTGGTCTTCTGCAGAACCGCCAGCATCGTCGCCTCGGAGGCGAGATACAACTCGGGTTCGAAGACAATCTCGGGCCGCGCCGCTCCGAAGTGGGGCAACACTCGTTTCAGGGTTTCCCGCGTGCGCACCGAATCCGAGCACAGGATGAGGTCTGGAATCAGTTTTTGATCGGCGAGATAAGCGCCCATCGCCGCTGCGGCGGATTCGCCTCGTGGCGAAAGGGGGCGGTCGTGATCATCGAGACCCGGATCATCCCAGGACGATTTGGCGTGTCTGAGCAGTGAGAAGGTCAGCATGGGTTCGTGTGTTTCAGCGGCCTTTGCGGACTGCGCATCCTAGCACAACCCCTCCGGCAGACATAAACAGCTCAGATGACGGCGCCACGAAATCAGGCTGGCGAGGAAGCGCTACGCAAATTGCCCGCCGTTGCCGGATGAATTGGACTGTGTTGAGCGGCTCGCAATTCGCACGGCTTCCTCAGCGGCACGCACCAGCGCCTTGGCTTTGTTGATGCATTCCTGCTGCTCGTTCTCAGGAATCGAGTCGTAGACCAGGCCCGCACCGGCCTGAATGTGCATGACGCCATCCTTCACGATCGCCGTCCGCAGCACGATGCAGGTGTCCATCTGCCCATCGGCAGAGAAATAGCCGACGCAGCCTGCATAGGGGCCGCGCTTGTCCTTCTCCAGTTCGTCGATGATCTCCATGGCCCGCACCTTGGGCGCGCCGGACA
>JAEYYQ010000149.1 GCA_023428365.1 Pseudomonadota bacterium
CGGAGCGATTTCCGAAACATCCTTCACCTTGCGCGAGCGACCGTCGAAGCTGGCGCCCTGGTCAATGGCGAGAGCCTGACTGTGGATATCCCCCTCCACGACAGCACTCGCATGCAGAACGACCCGCGATCCCAGAATCGCGCCCTGGACGCGTCCAAAGACATCGACGGTTTCGGCGGCAATGGTGCCGCTGATGATCGCTTCCTCACCGACCGTCAGCTTCATGCTGTGCAGATCGGCCTGGATGTTGCCGTTGACGCGCAGAGAACCCTGACAGCGAATGGTGATGGCTTGACCCTCGATCGTGAGGTCGTTGCCAATAACCGACTCGGACGCATCCTGACCGGATGTCCCCGATACCGGTCCGTTGGCCCGGATTGGTGTCGGCGTTGGCGGGCTCGATGGCGAGTCCATTGTCTTTATCTGCAACGCATCGATGTTGGCTGGTCTTGGGTCGGCTTTGCGGTTGAAAACCATACTGAACTCCCCTCGGCTAGTACCCGGCGCGACCATCCGCCGCCGAAATGGTCGAATTGTGTCAGCCGAACCCTAAATAGCCCGGCGACGGACGTTTTTCCGAGTGGGCTATTCAACCATCAGGCGGACGTCAGGAAGCTGTCCACCACGCGCTTGCGGCCGGCTTTGTCGAAGTCGACGGTGAGTTTGTTGCCATCCACCTCCACGACTTGTCCGTAGCCGAACTTGTCATGGAACACGCGGGCGCCGATGCCGAACTCGGACGCATGTCCCGTGGAGGATGCGACCAGTTCGCCTTCGATCAATGTCGGGCCGCGCTTGTCGCGACCTTGCTGCTTCCACTGTTGTTTGGCCCGCTGCCAGCCCGGGGTCTGATAGCTCGACTGGAAGCTCTGCGCCGGTTCGTCGAAACGACTGCTGCCATAGGGACTGGCTGTGCGTCCGAAGTTGGCGTATGCGCCGCCGAACTTGGAGGGAGCTTCGAGCACCTCGACGTGGGCGGCAGGCAGCTCATCGACGAAGCGGGATGCAATCGCCGCCTGATAGAGGCCGCGCGTTCGCCGGTTCTGAGCGAACGAGATGCGTGCCTGACGTTTGGCGCGCGTGACCCCGACGTAGGCGAGCCGCCGTTCTTCTTCGAGGCCGGACTGGCCGCTCTCATCCAGGCTGCGCTGATGCGGGAACAGGCCCTCCTCCCAGCCGGGGAGAAAGACGATGTCGAACTCCAAGCCTTTCGCAGCATGCAGGGTCATCAGCGATACGCGATCGCCGCTATCGGCCTGGTCGGTGTCCATCACCAGCGAGACGTGCTCGAGGAAGCCCGCGAGGGTCTCGAACTCGTGCATGAAGCGGATCAATTCCTTGAGGTTCTCCAGCCGCGACTGCGCTTGCGGAGATTTGTCGTGCTGCCACATGGCGGTGTAGCCGGACTCGTCGAGGATCAACTCGGCGAGTTCGGTGTGCTTCATGGTCGGCACCAACTCGCGCCAACGATCGAACGCTGAGATGAGACCAGCGAGAGATTTGCGCGCCTTTCCGGTGATCTCCTCGGTTTCCGAAATCTGTCGCGCAGCATGGAAGAACGGCACGTCGGTGGCGCGGGCCAGCGCGTGGATCTTCTTCACCGATGTATCGCCGAGGCCGCGCTTGGGCGTGTTCAGAATACGCTCCAGCTTGAGGTCGTTGGCCGGATTGAGCGTGACCTCGAAATAGGCAATCGCGTCCTTGATTTCCTGGCGCTCGTAGAAGCGCGGACCACCAATAACCCGATAGGGCAGGCCGACCGTGATGAAGCGGTCTTCGAAAGCGCGCATCTGGAACGACGCGCGAACGAGAATGGAGATGTCGTTCAGCGGTTGGCCCTGACGCTTCAGCGCCTCGATCTTGTCGCTGATGATGCGCGCTTCTTCCTCATCGTCCCACACGCCGGTGACGGTGACCTTGTCACCGAGCGCACCGTCGGTGTGCAGCGTCTTGCCGAGACGGCCTTTGTTATGCGCGATCAGGCCGGATGCAGTCGCCAGGATATGGCCGGTCGAGCGGTAGTTGCGCTCCAGGCGGATGACCTTGGCGCCGGGGAAGTCCTTTTCGAACCGAAGGATGTTCTCCACCTCCGCCCCGCGCCAGCCGTAGATCGACTGATCGTCGTCGCCCACGCAGCAAATGTTCGGAGATCCCTGGGCCAACAGCCGCAACCAGAGATACTGCGCGACGTTGGTATCCTGATATTCGTCCACCAGGATGAAACGGAACCGGCGATGATAGTCGGCCAGCACGTCAGGGTTATCGCGCAGCAGGCGCAGGCCTTCGAGCAGCAGGTCGCCGAAGTCGACCGCGTTCAGCTCCTTCAGGCGTTTCTGATAGGCGGCATACAACGCCGCGCCCTTGCCGTTGGCAAAGGCAAAGTTCTCGCCGGCGGGAACTTGCGGCGGTGTCAGGCCGCGGTTCTTCCAGCCGTCGATCAGTCCAGCCAATTGCCGCGCCGGCCAGCGGTCCTTGTCGATGCCCTCAGCTTCGATCACCTGCTTCATCAGCCGGATCTGATCGTCGGTGTCGAGGATCGTGAAGCCGCTCTTCAGGCCGACCAGCTCCGCGTGACGGCGCAGGATGCGGGCGCCGATGGAGTGAAACGTCCCGAGCCACGGCATGCCTTCGACCGCACCACCGATGAGATGACCGATGCGCTCTTTCATCTCGCGCGCGGCCTTGTTCGTGAACGTGACGGCCAGGATTTCGCCGCCACGCGCACGCCGCGATGCCAGAATATGAGCGATGCGGGTCGTCAGAACCTTGGTTTTGCCGGTGCCCGCACCGGCCAGCACCAGCACCGGCCCGTCGAGGGTTTCGACGGCCTCGCGCTGGGTCGGGTTCAGGCCCGAAAGGTAAGGCGCTTGTGCGCCCTGCAAGGCGCGCGCGGAAATCGACAAGTTGGTCTCGGCGCTGTCAGCCGTGCTGGGCACGTGCGGCTCAACGTCGTTACCGGGTTCGTTCGTGGAATGTTTGCGATTCGGATGCATGTTCAGGATATAGCATGGGACGTGCGGCAATAACGGGGCCTGCGGCAGCCGCCCACACCTCGCGTTCGGGTTGTCAAACCGGTGAGCATTGCCTGAAAGGGATCCCAACTTTCATTGTGCTGTGCGATAAGTGGTTGTGGAGCATCGGTTGTCCCTGAATGCCGGAGGGCGTTTGCGGTACGCAAGGCAGGATCGGGGCAGGCAGCGGGCATGTCGGTTTTTGCATGAGACATGAAGCGGGTTCTATGACGATGCGGAGGTGTTGGGAATGAACGGCGTACTTCTTTGGTTCGCCGGGCTTCTCGTTATGCTCATCGGCGCCTTGTTCGCAGTGCCGCATGCTGTGGACTGGAACAGCTATCGCGGCACCTTCGAGGAAGAAGCCTCCCGCATGCTCGGCCGCGAGGTGCGCGTCGGCGGCGATGTCACGCTGCGGCTGCTCCCCGTTCCCTACGTCAGTTTCGATAAGCCGCGGATTGCTGATGCCGATATCGGCGAGGCCTTTATCCGTGCCGACAGCTTCACGATGTGGCTGGCGCTGCCTCCGCTCATTCAGGGCATCATCGAAGCCAAGCAGATCGAGGTGAAGCGGCCTACGCTTCGCCTGCAGATCGATAAGCAGGGCGGCGGGAACTGGCAGCAATTACAGGTCAATCCAGGCAGCTTGCCGTTCGTACCGCGTGGCATCACCCTGCAATCGGTGAAGATCACCGATGGCGTGGTGGGGCTATACGCGGCCGATGGCGGTGAACTCGCCCGCGTGGAAATCCCGGATGGCGAGTTTTCTGCTCCCGCGCTCGCAGGACCGTACCGGTTTCGCGCTGATCTCAAATGGGGCGGTGTCGCGCGCGAATTGCGCGGATCGACTGCCGCGCCCGAGGCCGACGGCAGTTTCCGCCTGAAAGCGATCATGCGCGTTCCGAGCACCGTCAGCACCTACACGTTCGAGGGTGCGATCCACGATCCGGGCGGAAAGCCGCGCGGGGAGGGAGACATCTCGGTTGCGGTCGCCCGTGAGCGCAGCTTCGCTCCACGACCGGTCACCGAGGGGGCAGGGCAAGAGCAGGAGCCGGTTTCGCAAAATGCTTTCGAAGTGCGCGCCCGCCTCACCGCCGATACGCTCAGCGCCAAGCTGTCAGATATTGCTTTCTCTTTTGAGCAGGCGGGCAGACCGCAGCTTCTGACCGGCACCGCCGAGGCCGGCTGGCAGGGCGCCAGGACGTTCCGCGCCAATCTGGAGTCCAAGTGGCTCGATCTGGAGAAGATTTCGGCCGCACCGGCTGATGCCAATGCGTTCGAGAC
>JAEYYQ010000170.1 GCA_023428365.1 Pseudomonadota bacterium
CTACCTGCACAATGACAGCTTCCCGGCTGATCATCCTCTGTGGTGCGGCCCGCTCGGCTATCAGGGCTCGAAGGCCGCCATGAAGATCATTGCCGAAGCCGACGTCGTGCTTGCGCTCGGCACACGCCTCGGACCGTTCGGCACCCTGCCGCAACACGGCCTCGACTACTGGCCCAAGAACGCCAAGATCATCCAGGTCGACACCGATCACCGGATGCTGGGTCTCGTGAAGCAGATCTCCGTTGGCGTGGTCGGCGATGCCAAAGCCGCCGCGAAGTCACTGCATCACCGCCTCGCCAACCGCGACCCGGCCGCCCGTAAGAACGCGCCTGAGCGTCTGAAGAAGATCAAGGCGGAGAAGGACACCTGGGAAGCCGAGCTGGCCGACTGGAAGCATGAGCGCGACCCGTGGAGTCTTGAGGTATCTGCGAACTCCAAGAACATGCATCCGCGCCAGATGTTGCGCGAGCTCGAGAAGGCGATGCCGAAGAACGCCATGGTCTCGACCGACATCGGCAACATCTGCTCGGTATCGAACAGCTACCTGCGCTTCAATCAGCAGCCGAGCATGTTTGCGGCCATGAGCTTCGGCAACTGCGGCTACGCACTGCCGACCATCATCGGCACCAAGGTCGCAGAACCGAAGCGCCCGGCCGTCGCCTACGTCGGTGACGGCGCGTGGGGCATGAGCTTTGGCGAGATCCTCACCTGCGTGCGCGAGGATATTCCAGTCACCGCTGTCGTGTTCCACAACGAGCAGTGGGGCGCGGAGAAGAAGAACCAGGTCGACTTCTACAACAACCGGTTCGAGGGCGTGAACCTGAAGAACCCCTGCTGGGCAGATGTTGCCAAGTCGCTGGGCGCGGAAGCCGTTACGGTGCGCGATCTGGGCGCCGTCGGCGAGGCTCTCGACAAGGCGGTCGACGCCCAGATGAAGCACGGCAAAACCACCGTCATCGAGATGATGGTGACGCAGGAGCTGGGCGATCCATTCCGTCGCGACGCGCTGAAGAAGCCGAACCGGATGCTTGAGAAGTACAAGCACACGAACGTCGACTAACATGCTTTGAGTTGCAGACGCTTTCGACCCAACAGCGGCCGTTGTGCTGCTGTTGCGGCTTAGAGCGTCTGATACCTTGCAATGGGCGAAGCGTATCTCTATACGAAGCCTTCGCCTGACCGGAGACGTGGCCGAGTGGCTGAAGGCAACGGTTTGCTAAATCGTCATACGTGGAAACATGTATCGGGGGTTCGAATCCCCCCGTCTCCGCCAAATCTACATTTTCGTGCGTCCAGCCACGTCCATCCACGACCGCGATTTCACTGATTTCATTGATGTTTCCCACCACGCACGTCCACCCACATTGTAGGGCGTGCAGCTACAGCCTACACTCAGAACGTAGGCTGAAACGTCGATATCCGAACCAGCGCCCCATCTGCATGAGACTGTCGTACATCTTCGAGGCTCGTAGGAAATAGCTGACGGAAAGACCTTCGAGCGTCAGTCCGCGCGAAAGCTTGTCGCCGCCGACAGCAATCACACTAAGACCGGCGGGCACGCTCGTAAAACCAACGGCCAGTCGCACCGCTATCGATAGGCAGCGTGCGGCGAAACTGCTACGGATTTCGCCGCCGAGCCTGGAGTGCATGCGGAGCGCGCGCTGCTCTTCTGACTTGTGCGCCGCGGAGCGTTCAAACGGAGACGTCGCAGTTTTGAGCTTGGCGTGGCTTTGAGCAGGCGGCAGAAAGAGGCGGCTGGTGGGAACACCACTGGCCACTTTCAGTTGGCGGCATATCATGCCGCCTGAGCGAATGCTTCGGCGGCGGGCATTGCGGCACACAGTTCGAGGGCCTGTCATAACTTCCGGGGAAGCCAACAGCTCGGGGGGAAACGGTGCGCGGTCATCAGCCGTTGACCGTACGTTGCTTCCTTCGGCTGCCCGAAGCCGCCTTCTGAAGGTCAACGCTGGACCAGGCAACGGTGCCTTCGACCTCACGGGCGGCGACCTGAACGGCTTCGATATAGGAACTGGAATTTCTAATCGCCCGCCGCTCGGGCAACACGATACTTATAGTGGCAACGCACTCACCGGCGGGATTGACGATTGGAGCAGCAATACAGGCCAGTGCATAGTCCGACACCCCCAATTGGATGCTGCATCGTCGCTCCAGTGTCAGGCGGGCCTCAGCAGCCAGCACAACCGGATCGGTTTCTGCACGTCCTGTCGGGGAGGGAAGACAGGCGCGCGCGTAGAGGGAGCGCCGCGCCCCATCCGACAGGTGGCCTGTCAGCAGGCGACCAGATGCCGTCCAATTGAGCGGCACGCGTGAACCGACGCGAGAGGATACGACGAATGATCCCGGGCCTTCGACCATGGCAATCACGACCATCATATTGTCATCGCGGCCGCAGAGTTGGACGCTTTCGCCGACCTCCGCACTCAATGTACGCATCACTTTGTTGGCGACGCCGATGAACGGCATGCTGTCCTGGCATGCAAGGCCAAAATACATCAGCCGAGGCCCCAGGGCGGCACCACCTGAACTGTCGCGGACAAGAAGGCCGTGCTCCGTCAGTTCCTCAACGATTTTATAGATCGTCGAGGTCGGCGCGTCCAAGGCGCGCGCGAGTTCTGCTGTCGTCGATTGCGCACCATACCGCACCATGTGGTCGATAATCTCGATCGTGCGGTCGATGCCGCTGGTGCGAGATCGGCGGGAAGTGTTTGATCGGACTCTCGGCACGGAGTTCTCTGAGCACGGATGTTGTGCTTGACGGGCTAAAATACTGCGCATAGTCTTTCTATAACAATGCAATTTATTCCGCAATTATGGAACAGCTCAACTCATCTTGAGACTGCTGCGGCGGCATCAAATTATGGGCCTTTGTGATTATCCCATGGGCGTCGTGGGAGGTGTTGAATATCCTCCTTCAGCCGCTGCGACGCCCTCCCGAATAGACATAGCTTCTGGCGTTAAAAAGGGGAGAACTATGAGAAGACAGGTCTTGAGTTCCGCTATTGGCAGCGGTCTACGTTGTGCATCCAGCGCTGCGGTTTTTTTTACAGGGATATTGATCGCTGGTGTGTTGATTGCGCAGCCTGCCGATGCCGCAAAGTACAAGATGGCAATCGCCCATCTTTTGCCGGAGGAAATGAACAACGAAGTGCATCCGGCATTGACCCATTTCAAGTCGCTCGTTGAGGCCGGAACCAAGGGCGAAGTTGAAGTCCAACTGTTCGGCGGCGGGCAGCTCGGTTCGGAGGTCGAGACCGGCAAGCAGGCGCAAGACGGCAAACTATTGCAGTCGACGGTGATTTCATCTGGCGCAATGTCGTCATTCTATCCGAAGTATCAGCTTATTACTGCGCCATTCCTTTTCCCGAATTATCAGGTCGCTCACGCCTTCTTCGACGGCGAGTGGTTTGCCAATTTCATGAAGGGCTCGGTTGAATCCTCCGGTCTGCGTTATCTGGGTACGTTCGACGACGGAGGCGGTTTCGTTGCTTTCACCACCAACAAAAAACTGATCCGCACAGCTGACGACATCAAGGGGCTGAAGATCCGTGTCGAGGAAAATCCAGCCCACGTCGCAACCATGCGTGCTCTCGGCGCATCGGCAACGCCGCTGCCGTGGGGTGAGGTGATCACCGCGCTGTCAACCGGTCTTGCCGATGGTCAGTTCAATGCGCCGGGTGTCAGCAAATTTTTCAAGCTGTGGGAAGTCAATAGTTATACGACGCTCAGTGGCCACGTGTATAACTCCCAGGCTTGGCTGGTCAGCGATAAGTGGCTTCAGTCGCTGCCGGAAGAGTACCGTAAGGTGATTATCCAGGCGGCCCGGGAATCCATTGCTCTGGCGCATGGTATTTCCGCCCTGCAGTCGATCGATGGATGGAACGAATCCTGCAAGCGGTTCAAGGAGTGCTATATTCTCCCCGCCGCCGAACGCCAGAAAATGGCCGACATTGCGCAGCCGGCCTGGAAGAACTGGATCGTGAAGGATTTTGGCCTTGATCAGGCGCTCGTTGACAGCCTCTTCACCGAAGTGAAGCGGATCTCGGATGCAACGGATAAGAACAACGCGCTGTACGCAAAGTAAGCATTTCCGAAACCCGGAATCACATTGGTTCCGGGTTTCCTTTGAGAACGATGATGCCTTTCCGGTCAGCCTGGTGACCTATCCGCCAAAGCTCTTGGAGCTTACCGTCCCGTGATGCCGCTATCAGAACGTATCAGCAGCGGCGTTGATGCGGCCGTGACCGCATTCTGCGTCGGATGCATTCTCGTCATGCTGAGCATCTCTTTCATCGGCTTCTTCTACATGGTGATCACTGGGGCCGCTCTGAGCTGGACGTACTCCCTCGCCCGGCTATTCATTCCGTGGCTCGGTTTGCTCAGTCTGACCGTCGCCTTTCGTCGCGGCGAGCACATTGCCATGACGTCATTCCGGGATCTGTTTCCCGCACGCGTCGTGTCCGTCATAAAGGGCCTGAACTATGTTATCGTCGGGCTCTTCGCGGTTTTGCTGATCTGGTTCGGCTACGACTACGCAGCCGGATCGCGCGACTACTTCATGGTGTCGGATCAAATTCAGATTCACTCGCGCTGGGTAACGAGCGCAGTGCCGATTACCGGGCTTGTTCTATTGATCCACGTGCTGTGCGGTGCGCGACTCTTCGATCCTCCGAATATTCTCGATGAATCCGACATGACTGTCAGCGAGGATGAATTCAGAGCAGCCGGTCTGGGGCCGGGGCAGGGTCAAGAACCAAAGGAACGGAGCATTCAAACGTGACCTCTGCTGTTGGCATATTCGTCCTGTTGATCCTGTTGGGCACGCCGATTGCGGTTGTGATGGTGATGTCGGGACTATCCGGCGCCATGGAACTTGGCGGTTCCGATTTTCTCGGGATCGTTGCGGAGCGTATGTTTTCCGGCACCAGCGGCTATTTGCTGATGGCCATTCCCTACTTCATCTTCACGGCCGAACTCATGAACCAGGCGGGGTTGACGGAGCGTCTTATCGCTTTCAACAACGCCTTGTTCGGTCGCATCCGCGGCGCTCTCAGTCACGTCAACGTTGCTGTCAGCCTCTTCTTCTCCGGGCTGACCGGTGCGGCCATCACCGACACGGTGGCGATCGGCAAGATCATGATTCCCGCCATGAAGCGTGAAGGTTACACCGCCGAATATGCAGCGGCTGTAACAGCGTGCTCATCGATCATCGGCCCGATCATCCCCCCGAGCATCGTCATGGTCGTGTATGCCTCGCTGCTGCAGAACGTGTCGGTGCTGTCCCTGTTTGCGGCCGGTATCATTCCCGGTCTGTTGATGACGCTTGCGCTGTTGATCACGAGCGGAATCCTGGCGTGGATGTACAAATTCCCCCGGCATGGCGACACCAATTTACGGGCGGCGGCGCGCGCGTTTCTCCCGACGATCCCCGCGCTGCTCGTACCGTTCATCATTCTGGCTGGTATTCTCGGCGGTTTCACCACGGTTACCGAGGCTTCTGCCTTTGCTGCGGTCTACACGATCGCGCTCGGCGTTTTTGCTTATCGCACATTGACCTTGTCCAAGCTCTGGCAGACGCTTGTCGTCACGGTTCAGTTCAGCGGCGTGGTCTTCTTCCTTCTGGCGGCTTCCACGGTGCTGGGCTGGTTTGTGACGCGCTCCGGTATTGCCCGCGAAGCCGCCAGCATGATCGCCACGGTCAGCACCGATGCAACGATCCAGATCATGCTGGTCAATGCACTCCTGATCCTGATCGGGACGGTGCTCGACGTGTTGCCGGCGCTGGTTGTCGTCGGCCCGGTTCTTGTTCCGGCAATGATACAGCTTGGTTTTGATCCGCTGCATTTCGCGATGGTGATGATCCTGGCGCTCAACCTCGCCAATATCACTCCCCCCGTCGGCATGACGCTGATGACGGCGACGCAGATTGCGGGTGTGCCCTATGAACGGGCCATCATCGCGTCGATCCCGTTCTACATCACGCATTTGATCGTCTTGATCATGGTCTCGCTGTGGCCGGCGCTCGTGCTATGGCTACCGCGCTTGCTTCTCTGACGCGGGAAGAGGATCGCCGTGAAGCTGCGTTGCGTTGATTGCGGGCTGATGATGCCGGCTGGTGCCAGTTATGCCTGCAACGTCTGTCAGGGCATTCTGGAGGTCGTTGCACCGGCTGGAACGTCGACCGAGGGTGATCGCTATCTGGCAGAGACGATGTGGCGCCATGCCGATCGCCTGTCAGTGAGTGAGCGAACTGCAATTGTCTCGTTGGGCGAGGGCAATACACCCTTGCACAGAGGCGAAAGACTGGAACAATCGCTTCCCGGTTTCACCGGACAGATCTGGCTCAAGGATGAAACGGTCAATCCCACGGGGTCCTTCAAGGACCGGCTGATCAGCGCTGCCGTAAGTTGGGCGAAACAGAACGGCTATGCGGGTATCGTGTGTGCATCCAGCGGCAACGCAGGCGCCTCGACCTCAGCCTATGCCGCACGCGCCGGCCTGAAGGCGAGCGTCGTTGTGCCGACGCATACGCCGGAGGAGAAGCTGACGCAGATTGCGGCCTATGGCGCACTG
>JAEYYQ010000245.1 GCA_023428365.1 Pseudomonadota bacterium
TTCGCCGAGGCAATCCTCGAAATTGCGGACTTAGGCCTGACCTTCGGTATGGAACATGGTCGAAACCAGGGCCTCGCGGCTTTCCTTCCCGGCCCAGACCACGAATTGGAACGCCTGATAGTAACGCTCGCACGCTTCCAGGGCGGCTTTCAGCATGGCTTCGCACTGGGCGGGCGTCGCCAGCGCACCATTCAGCATCAAGCCCTGGCGAAACATGATGAGGCCTTCCTGGGTCCAGAGATCGAAATGACCGAGCCAAAGCTGCTCATTGATCTGTGCGATCAGACGATAGACCTCAGAAAGCCGGTTTTCCGGAACCTTGAAATCAAACGCGCACGCCAGATGCAGGGCCTCGAGATCATCGCGCCAATTCAATGAGACGTGATAATCGGTCCAGCTTCCGGCTACGATGAGTGTTACTTCGTCGTCCGCAGTGCGGTCACACGCCCAATCATGGGTGTGGGCCACCTGTTCGACCAGGTCGATCGGGTTCGTCATGCGCTCGTAGCCTGCTTCCACCGATGCAAATCCCATTAGTTCCCCCGTGTTGGTTCCGTCGCACTCCCTCGAGACCACGCAATACAAATCAGACCCCAGCGCGACGGCCAGCGTTCGCTTCGTTTGGCAGGCCCCCCTTAGTGTGGCCCTCCTGCACAGTTCGAAGCAACCGCTGAGCAACGCGACCAAATCAGATGCGAGGCACGAGTCGCAAGCTCACCCTCTTATTGTCCACGGGCAAAGCGATCAGAATCAGGCACAGCAAGGAAAAAACAGGCTTTTGCGATCTGCCTGTGAAGAATTACTGAGTAACCTGTGGAGACAATCGGGGGTGTCACTTTTGGGTTGGCAAGCGCCGGCTCTCAGCGACCGGACTTAAGCTGCGCAACCTCTGCCTCGAGCGCCGTGATCCGTGTTTCCAGACGCTCGTTGTCTTCCCTGGCCTGCGCCGCCATGGCTTTAACCGCCTCGAACTCATCCCGCCGCACAACATCCATCTCGCGCAGCATACGCTCGCCCTGAGACTTCATGAACGTCTCGAACTCGCGTCGCGCGCCCTGGGCGGCACCGGCGGCATCCGTCATCATCTTGGCGAGCTCGTCGAAAATGCGATTGCTGGACTGGGTCATCGGTTACGCGCCGCTTCTGAATATCCATGCCTGGGTTGAAGTTACTATGGGACTGAGGCTCCCGCGGTGCAAGAGCATCACCGCGTCGCCTTGACTTCGACGGTCGCCTGCCGAACAACCAGCGCACGCTTCGCCGTTACAAGCACAGGATGGAAATGAGCCCTCTCACGTCGCTGCTCGCCATTCCCTTTCCCAATATCGATCCCGTTGCCCTGCAACTCGGCCCTGTGTCGGTGAAGTGGTACGGATTGGCCTATATGGCCGGGCTGCTGCTGGGGTGGCTCTATATCCGTAACCTGATGCGCAGTCCGCACCTCTGGCCTGCGGGCAAGCCTCCCTTCCCTGTCGAGAAGACAGACGACCTGCTGTTCTTCATGACGCTCGGCGTCATCCTCGGCGGACGGCTGGGCTTCGTCCTGTTCTATGAACCGGCATATTACTTCAGCCGGCCGCTGGAGATCTTTCAGATCTGGCGCGGCGGGATGGCCTTTCATGGCGCGCTGGTCGGATGCGGCGTCAGCATCTGGCTGTTCGCGCGACGCAACGGCGCTTCCCCCTGGTCGGTGATGGATCTGTGTGCCGCCGCAGTTCCGATTGGTCTGTTCTTCGGGCGGATCGCCAACTTCATCAATGGTGAGCTGTTCGGCCGCCCCCCCACCGTTCCGTGGGGCATGGTGTTTCCCGAGGCGATGTACGAGTACGCGGCGATCGAACCAACTCCGCGGCATCCGAGCCAGCTATACGAGGCCTTCTTCGAAGGACTGGTGCTGTTCCTCGTGCTGCGATGGCTGACGCATCACGCGAGGGCGCTGCATAGCCCTGGTCTCGTCGCGGGGACGTTCCTGCTCGGCTATGGACTGGCCCGCTCGTTCTGCGAGCTGTTCCGCCAGCCCGATCTCGCACACGGCCTGACGTTCGGCGTCCTGACACCGGGCATTGCCTATTCGATCCCGATGATCCTGCTTGGTCTCTATTTCATCCGCGCGGCCCGCTTGCGGGCCGCTCCGTGAGCGCAGCATGGTCACAGCGCATCAGCCCACGCCGCTCGCGCTGAAGATCGCGGACCGCATCCGGCGCGACGGCCCGATTTCCGTTGCCGACTATATGGATGCGTGTCTGCAGGATCCCGAGCACGGCTATTACCGCACGCAGCCGGCAATCGGAGCAGCCGGCGACTTCGTGACCGCGCCCGACATCAGCCAGGTCTTCGGCGAGTTGATCGGCATCTGGATGGCGGTGGCGTGGCGCGCGCTCGGCGCACCAGCGCAGATCAATCTGGTTGAACTCGGCCCCGGCCGTGGGACGCTCATGAGCGACGCATTGCGCGCGGCTCGCATCATTCCCGGCTTTCATTCCGCAATCCGACTGCATCTCGTCGAAAGCAATGCGTATCTGCGCGATCTGCAACAAAGCACTCTATCCGAGCGCCTCCCCTCTCTTTCCGGTCAATGGCATGATGCACTGTCGCCGCGCATCGCTGACGACGGGCCGGTCGTCCTGATTGCCAACGAGTTTCTCGACGCTCTGCCTGTCCGCCAGCTCGTTTTCTCACAGGGCGAGTGGCACGAGAGAACTGTTGGCCTGGATGAGGACGGACACTTCTCTTTCGGCGTCGGCGCACCTGCGACGGCCGACGCGGTACTCGACGGGTTGACGCCACAAGACGGCGACATCCTCGAAATTCGCGCCAACGCGACCGATGTCGTGAACTGCCTCACCGCCTGGGCCAATCGTCCAGTGGCTGCTCTGTTCATTGATTACGGCCACGAGCGTACGGCCTTCGGCGATACGCTGCAGGCGGTCCGGCAGCAAAACTACGTTCCGGTTTTCGACTCGCCCGGTCTGTGTGACCTCACGACGCAAGTCGATTTCCAGGATTTCGCCCGACGCTGTGCCACGCTCGGCCTTACGGTCGATGGCCCGATCAGCCAATCCGAATTTCTGCTGCGCATGGGGCTGGCCGAGCGGGCGGAAACATTGATGTCAAAAGCTCGACCCGACCAACTGGGCCTGCTAGAGGCAGGAGTGCGCCGCATCGCCGATCC
>JAEYYQ010000354.1 GCA_023428365.1 Pseudomonadota bacterium
CCCCCGCTTTATGAAGGAGCCGATCGATGAGGCCGAGACCGAGATCAATCTCCTCCTTGGTGATATTGACCGAAGGCGCGAATACGACGGTATTCTTGTAATAGCCGCCGACATCGAGAACGATGCCATAACGGCGTCCCTCATATTCGATGCCACCATTGAAACCAGCCTGATTCAATTGATTGGCCAGTTTCGTATTTGGTGTAATTCCGTCGGCCTCACAAAGCTCCATTCTCAGCGCCAGACCCATACCATCGACGTTACCAATTGCTTTCGGATAACGGCTCTGGAGATCCTTCAGCCCGGCAAGGAAGTAAGCACCTGTATCGCGCGTGATGGCCTCGTAATCCGTGTCCTCCATCATCTTAACGTTCTCGAGCGCGACTGCCGTTCCCATCGGGTTTGACGAGTACGTGGAATGGGTCATACCCGCGGACCAGATCTGCGGATTAATCAATTCCTCGCGCGCCCACAGCCCCGAAAGCGGATTGAGGCCGTTTGTCAGCGATTTACCGAACACGATGACGTCCGGCTTCACATTGAAGTTCTCCATTGCCCAGAACTTGCCGGCGCGATAGAAGCCCATCTGAACTTCGTCATCGACCAACAGGATCTTGCGCGCCTCGAGAACTCCCTTGAGCTTCTCGAAATATCCCGGGGGCGGAATGATATAACCACCGGTCCCCTGAATAGGCTCCGCGAAAAAGGCCGCGAATTCGCTTTCACCTGACTTGGAATCCCATACGCCGTGATACTCGCTGTCGAACAGACGTGCGAATTGATCAACACAGTAGAGACCGCAGTCGTCGCGCTTTTTGCCGTAAGGGCAGCGGAAACAATAGGGGAATGGGACAAAATGCGCCCGATCGCCGAAGTGACCGAATTTCTTGCGATAGCGATACGAGGACGTTATCGCCGTGGTTCCGAGCGTACGGCCATGATAGCCGCCCTCGAACGCGAACATCCGCGATTTGCCGCCAGAAAAGTTTCTGACGAGCTTCAAGGCGTCTTCGTTAGCCTGCGCACCACCGACATTGAGGTGAACGCGGCCGCGCTCGCCCCAGGTCTTTTCGATGCGCTGTGCGAGCCTGGTCGCAAGCTCGATCTTCTCGCGGTGAAGGAATTTGCTTGAAACCTGCGGCAGCGTGTCGAGCTGCCGGCGGGCCGCATCACTCAGCCGCTCATTGGCGTAGCCGAAGTTCACGGCCGAGTGCCACATCTGCATGTCGAGGAACGGCATCCCCTCGGCATCGAACAGAAATGAGCCTTCACACCGATGAAAGATCTTCGGTGTTTCCATGTAGTGCACAGTATCGCCCCACGAGCAGTACCGCGCCTCGTACTCCATGAGCTCAGCATCGCTGAGCTCACTGAGGTCGTTGCGCGCGGACGTGGGCTGGCTAGAAACGCGGGTCTTCGCGTCAAGCATGCTCCGTCTCCAAGAGTGCAGCGCGGCCTCTGTGACCGTTGGCCGTTTTGAGCCATCGAGTCAGAAGCACGGTCGCTTCGGTGAAGTTACGAAAGGGGAGATGATCCAAACCTACCGATGAGCAGTGCTCGGCCAATACCCCCTTTGCCAGAACCAAGTCGGCCTTCTGGGCCATGCAATAATCAGACCGTCCGTCGCCAACCGCGATACGAACGACCGACGGCACTTCTTCCAGTGAGCCGCATTTGCAGTGTCCAGCGCGCGCCGGGCAGGCTTCCCTCGAAAAGGGAAAACTGAGGCGCCAGCGATCTGAACCGACCGGCTCGATATGGTTTGCGCGAAATGACAAATTCAACCCCGCCCGGGTAAGCACCCGTTCAATAGTCCGATCGATCCCGTCCGAAACGACAGTCATTTCGTATCCGCGTTCCCGACAGAATCGAACGAACGCAGAAAACGCAGGATCAATCTCTATCTCGTTAATGAACGCATCAAGCTGGCCAGGGGTTGCGCGAACAAGATCAATCTGCCGCGCCATACATTCACGGGAACCAATTGCGCCCGATCTCCATTCCTTCTCGATGTCCAGCCAAGCCGGATCCGCAAATTGCGTGAGAAGACGGTCAGTCGTATCGATGGTCGCGATCGTACCATCGAAGTCGACGAACACGTGGATCTTCATACGCACACTTGCCACGCTTGTAGAACCTGTTGAGTTAAGGCGGCGATTCCATGATCTGCACGAGCGAGGAGAACAATAGCCCGTCTTATCCGCCGATGCGCAAAGTGCCAATGGTTTTCGTTAAGGACCAGCCATCGATTGCGTCGATAGGTCACGGTCGCGCTCAAGTTAACAGTATTGCCTTTTCGTTAACCCTACGCCCACCGGATGTCGTATCAACGACATTCACAATCAACCATCCGCCGAAGAATTCTTCAGCCTCTAGATTATCGCTCAACAAATAACGCGGCTGCCGTAACGCGTGAATTAGGCAGAAAACGGAAAGAAAAGCCCGGAGCGACATCCCACCGCGGGTACCAAACGCAAAAGGCTTCTCAAGCCCAAGAGATCATTCCCGTTAGTGCGTGGAAAGCGTTTCAAAAAAGCTGCCTTGCCGAAGTTTTAGAACACTGTTCGAATAATCTGCAGCAACCTGCGAAATCCCGGGATTTCTCCAAGATTTCTCTTTTTTGCCCACACCGGTGGTGCCATGCAAATTTCTGCAATCTTTGGTTGATAAAACAACTCGTGAAGCGCGGCGGCTGCCCTGCGTACGAATTATCTGACCAGGATGCCCGGCCTTAGACAATTCCGCGTCTCGGGTTGCCGGTTGACACTCCTTCTGGCCCGGTCCAAGGCTCCGCTAAGGGAAGCTCATAGAAAGAGGGCGCGGGAGGAAACGGCGGCACCGGCGGCGGAGACAATCTAGCTGCCCCACGGCCCATCGCTTTCTGCGCAATGAGACGATGGCAATTCTAATTACCGGTTCAATGGGCCATGTCGGCTTCGAAGTCGTCCGACAGGCAGCAGCACGCGGACACGCGATCGTTGCGCAATACCGCGGCACCTTTCGCGAGGCCGATGCCAAAACAATCCGAGGCAACGTGCAGTGGGTTCGTTGCGATCTGACGTCCACTGACGACGTCGCTGCGTTGCTCAAGGCACACGCAGTTGAAGGCTGCATTCATACGGCAGCTGTTCCGAACGAGATGTTTTGCCGACCTGAGCCGCTGAACGCCGTCAATGTGAACGTCACTGCGGTGGCCACTCTGCTCGACGCTGCCCGCATTCATCAATGGCGTCGCTAAATCTATGTCAGCACCGGCTCGGTATTTCAGAACGCTACCGACGTGACCAAGCCTATTTTCGAAGATGCGCAACAAGCGGTCACGACGATCTACAGCAC
>JAEYYQ010000396.1 GCA_023428365.1 Pseudomonadota bacterium
TTGTGATTGTAGTCGCCGTTGAACGTGATTGGCTCGTTATAAGCGCCATCGCAATCGATCACGACGCGGCGCGCGCGTGGCACCGATGTCAGCAGCCGCACCCAGTCGAGGCGATCACCGAACTGCAGGTCCGTCGTCCACTCGACAACGAAGACAACGGCATCCGCGTTGGACAGGTCCTGCGTGTAGTTGGCCGCGAACGAGGCGTTGGGCGGGCCATAGATGAAGACCTCGTGCCCCATCGCCTTTGCGGCACGGGTATAGCCGTGCAGGTCCAGCATGCTGCCAGCGTTTTCATAACCCCAGTAAACAAACACCAGCTTCATTTCGCGCCTCGCCGACCGGCTCTCGTTACTGCCGCATGACATTCAGCAGCTCATCGAGCCGCCGGTCGTAAGAATGATGAATGGCCAGATGCCGCCGCACGTCCTCAACCAGCCCGCGATAGTTATCGGGACGCTTCAAGGCATCGAGGATCTTTTCCGGAGCATTCCTGCCGGTCAACGTCAACTCCCGTCCCGCCGGGCCATAAACGGTAGCGGCATGATCAGGATCCAGCATCAGCAGCGGAATGGTATCGGCGTAGAAAATCTCGAAATACTTCAGGGTCAGATGCCGGAGGTGATGCAGCACAGGCCGCTGCGTGAAGATGTTGATCCGCGCCGAACTCATCGTCTGGATCACTTCGTTGAACATCACGGCCGTCGAGGTTTCGATATTCAGCCGGCGGAGTCGCTCGGGATCGGTCAGGAACGCTTCTTCCGGCCCGGCGTCCTTGCCTTCAATCGGCGGCGCATCCCACCACAGCCCAATAAACCCGATCCGACCGAGCTGGTCGCGGATTTGCTCGACCGCAGGCAGAACCTCCTCGGAGATCTGCTTCCACCGCCACCAGTTATGCCCGACATGCAGGATATCGTACTGCTTCGCGGGCGCATCGGCTGGATCGAGTTGCAGCGACGCATCGTAGCCGTAGAACGGAATCGCGGTCACGTTCGGCCGGTCGGGCGGTGCTATGGTCGGCTTGACGACGCGATCCGACACCGCATCATAAAAGGTGATCCATTCCTGCTGCTGGGCATCACTGGTGTGATTGTGATCGTAGCCCTCGTGCAGAATGCGCGGATTGTACATTCCGTCCATGTCGAGGATCAGCCGATCCTTGCGCGCGAACTTGGCGAGCAGTGCTGCTTCGTTGAGGCGCGGCACGCGATATAGCTCGGACTCGAACAGGTAGATGATCTTGTCGAATGCGTTGATGTCGGTGGAGAAATTCACGCCCGTCATCCACGGCTGCGGCGGGCCGTAGAGCGCTACGGTGTGCCCGTGCTTCTCGCCGACGCGCATGTAATCGGCCACGGCATGCGTGTTGCCCGCATTGCCGCGAAATTTCATCACGAACAGGATGTTCATGACGCGCCTCGTGTACCGCCACGAGTTTTGACGAGGGCGTCGAGTTGCGCAAAGCGCTGCGCGTAGGACTGATGACGGGCCAAATGCTCTCGCGTCTTCAGCACCGCGTCCCAGTATTTCTCCGGTTTCGCGAGTGCATCCGTGAGCAGCGCGCCGACACCCCCGTCCGGAACCAGTGTCAGCGCGGCCTCGCCATAGACGGACTGCACGAAATCACGCGGCAGCAGCAGAACCGGGATCGTATCGGCGTGGAACGTCTCGAAGCTGCGCACCGTCGGATAGCCCAGATGCCGGAACAGCGGACGATGCAAAATAGGGGTGAATCGCGCCTGCCCCAACAATCCGACCACTTCGTCGAACCGGACGCCGTTGCGGACTTCTGCTTCGATACGCGTCAGAAACTCCGGATCAGCGTCGACACCCATGATGCCTTTTTCGGCGGCCCAGGACGGACGCTCCCACCAGTCCCATCCGATTAGACAGCCCGTGCCCACATCCTTGCGAACCGGTGCATAGCCTTCGAGAAACGCACGCATCCCGGCCCAGCGCTGCCAGTTGCTGCCGACGTACATGACGCCATACGGCTTCGCGTCCGGGTCGCGCCACGCGGCGGTGGCTTCTTTAGCCGAAGCATATGGCCTGACGACAGAGCCAGGATCGAAGGCGTGGAACAGGAATGATCCTGCGTCCGGGCGCAGCGGCTTCAGAGTCGGCTGAAGGATGGTGTCGGAGATCGCCTTGATTGCTTCGTCCCACTCCCAGCCGAGGTGCCCGTCGGGCTTTTCGAGATGGTTGAAGTCGTGATCCAGACGGATCGTGTCGTTATAGCGGCCCCACAGATCGACAACAGCGCGCCGCTCACGTGGCACCGTATCGAGGATGCGTGCCAGATAGGGCATGTCGGGAAGATCAGACGGCACCTGTAGGATGAACAGCGCCAGATCGACGCCGCTCAGATCCGTCGTGAAGGGCAGGTTGGGCAGGTCCGGATTTGGCTCGCCATACACCGCAACGTCATGACCTAGCGCGCGCCCCGCAGCCGCGTAATGTTGCACCGTGGAGACGCTGCGGACCCATGGAGAAGCTTCTGTCACGAGCAGCAGTTTCATTTCTGTCCCCCGGATGCGGCGCCCGCCACAGTCTTGGCCAGCCCCTGCTCGAACGTATGCCGCGGCTGCCAGCCAAGGATTTCTCTTGCGCGCGCAGTTTCCGCCTGCACGCGAAGCTGCTCACCCGGACGCAATGGAGCGTACTTGATCGGGTAGGTTCCGGGCGCATGACCAAAGGCTTCTGCGGCGTGCGCGGCCAGCTGATTGATCGACAGCGACCGGCCACTGCCGAGATTGAACACCCCACCCTTTGCGGCTGGTGTATTCAGCGCCTTTACCCAGCCGTCGACGATATCCTCGACGAACACGAAATCGCGGGTCTGCTCGCCGTCTCCGAAGATGGTGATCGGCTCGCTGCGCTGAACCTTACCGAGGAAGATGCCGAGCACGCCCTGATACGGGTTGTCCCAAGCCTGCCCCGGCCCATAGACACTGAACATCCGAAGCGACGTGACGCTGAAATTAAAGTCCAGATCGGGCCGCTCCGCCGTCGAATGCACGTAACGCTCAGCGGCGTGCTTGGTGATGCCGTAATAGGAATCCGGCAGGCACGGCTGGCTTTCCGGCGTCGGAACGTTGTCCGTATTGCCATAGATCGTCATGGAGCTGGCATAGACCAGCCGCGGCACCTTATGACGCACGCACATCTGAACCGTATTGAGCGTGCCCTCGACATTGGTACGGAGGTCGGCCACCGGATTGTCGAACGCGCGGATGATCGAGACCTGCCCCGCGATATGGCAGACAGCATCGAGCCCGGCGGCAAAGATCGGTTCCATATCCTCGGGCCGGATGACATCGCCCTTGGTGTAGACGACGCCGTCAGGAAGCGTGCTCGGGTAGCTGTTGGATTCATTGTCGATCACGAACACATTGTGTCCGTCCGCAAGCAAACGCCGACATAGATGCGTGCCGATAAAGCCCGCACCTCCCGTGACGAGTACCCTCATTCCCCACGCTCCTTCCGCGCCCTGCTGGCGGTTCTGCTCGTGACGCCTCAACTGCCACAACTGTTGATCTCACGTCCATAAGCTCGTGAGACGCGGCCATGAAACCCAAACGTCCGTCACCCGGAATATCCGTCGCCCAACAAGCTGCGGAACTACACCGCGCATACTGAGTTTTAGTGTCAATCCGGTCACATTCTTGCTCGCTTCCCGCGCCAAAGGCTAAGCGGCGGTTGAACGAACGGATGTCCTGAGGCTTCTTGGCACGTTGGCCGTCGGACTGACATCAGATCTTTGGCCGAAAGAGGGCTTCCAGCAGGTAAGGCAATGGCGACGAAACGTGTTCTGATCACCGGCGGCGCAGGCTTCGTCGGATGTAACGCGGCGCGGTTTTTCGGCGCGCGCAACTGGAATGTCACAGTCCTCGATAACCTTTCACGTCAAGGGACCGACCAGAACCTGACGTGGTTGCGCGACGGCACGGCCTTCGACTTCGAGCAAGTCGACGTCCGCGACCGCACGGCCGTCGAGCGGGTCATTTCCGAAGGCCGCTACGATGCGGTGATCCATTTGGCCGCCCAGGTTGCCGTTACGACGTCGGTCGTCGATCCGCGCCTCGACTTCGCAGTCAACGCATTGGGCACCTTCAACATCCTCGACGCGCTGCGCCAGTACAGCAAGGACACGGTGCTGGTGTTCGCCTCGACCAACAAGGTCTACGGCAAGATCGCCGGCGCGGACAGCGAGTTGCAGGGCAATCGTTACGCCTATACCGACCGCCCACACGGGATCAGCGAAAGCGAACCGCTCGATTTTCTCTCGCCGTATGGCTGCTCGAAAGGCGCTGCCGATCAGTACGTGCTGGATTTCGCGCGCATTTACGGCATCCCGGCGACGTCATTCCGCCAGTCCTGCATCTACGGCACTCGCCAGTTCGGTGTCGAGGACCAGGGCTGGGTGGCGTGGTTCGCCATCGCCTCGCTCCTCGGTCGCGACATCACCATTTTCGGTGACGGCAAGCAGGTTCGGGATGTCCTGCACGTCGAGGATCTGCTGCGCGCCTACGACAGCGCCATTCGAGCGCCGGAAAAGATCGCCGGTCAGGCCTTCAACATCGGTGGCGGGCCGAAGCACATCATGTCTCTGATCGACCTGATCGGCATTCTCGAAAAGAAGCTCGGCCGCAAAATCCCATTGAAGTGGTCCAATTGGCGGCCCGGCGACCAGCGGGTCTACGTCAGCGACATCCGCAAGCTCGAGGATACACTCGGCTGGAAGCCGGAGGTCAGTGTCGACAAGGGCGTGCTCCAGCTCGTCGATTGGGTCGACGAAAACCGCGACGCGTTCGGTTAACCCCATCCGGATGGCATAGCACCCGCCTGTTCTGCGTCTTTCTTTGCGCTGGCGCTGCTGTAGAGTGCGACAGCCAGCCAGAACACTGCCGGGGAGACGCCGAATGGAAGATCTCGATATCGACTGGACGACCGGTGGCATCGTCCAGCGCCGCGACACGTTCTACGCCGCATCTCAACGGGCCTTCGTGCCTTATAAGACGCCGCTGATCTTCAGCCGCGGCGAGCGGCAGTATCTCTGGGACGAGACCGGCAAGAAGTATATCGACCTTCTCGGCATGAACGTTTGCATTTCGGTCGGCCACGCCCATCCAAAGGTGACGGCTGCCGTCACGGAGCAGCTGCAAAAGCTGCAACACTGCACGACAATGTTCTATCACCCCGTTCCCGCGCATTTCGCCGAGGAGCTGGTGGCCCGCATGCCGAAAGGTCATGACTGGGTCGTGCACTTCACCAGCAGCGGCACCGAAGCCATCGATCTCGCCCTGGTGATGGCGCAGACCTATACCGGCAACATCGACATGCTGGCGTTGCGTAACGCCTATCACGGCGCCACCATTGGCGCGCAGTCGCTGACCGGCATCAGCGGTTTCCGGCATCACATGCCGCTACTTGGCGGAATTCATCACATCGCCAATCCCGATCCCTATCGTGGCATCTTCGGCGATGACACCGACGCCTATCTCGCCGAAATCGATCGCACCATCCTCTATGCGACCTCGGGGAAACTCGCCGGCTTCATCGTCGAACCGATCCAGGGTTATGGCGGCATCGTCGAATGTCCGCCCGGCTATCTGAAGGCGGCAACCGAAAAGGTGCGCGAACGCGGTGGCGTGCTGATCATCGACGAGGTGCAATCCGGCTTCGCGCGGACCGGCGACCACTACTGGGGCTTCGAAGCTCACGACGTGGTGCCCGAAATCGTCGTCATGGCCAAGGGCATCGGCAACGGCTTCCCGCTGGGCGC
>JAEYYQ010000452.1 GCA_023428365.1 Pseudomonadota bacterium
CCGCGTGATGAAGGTCTGCCTGTTCGCGCTGACCGTCATGATGATGCTGTCGGCGCTCGCGCCGAACATCGAGACCCTGTTCATCACACGCATCATTGCAGGCGTCGCCGCCGGAGGCATCATCCCGGTTGCCCTCGCGATGGTCGGTGATCGCTTCGATTTTGCCGACCGGCAGGTGGCTCTCAGCCGCATTATCATGGCCGCCATGATGGGCCAGCTCGTCAGCTCGATGGGCGCCGGCTTCATTGCCTCAGTCTTCAGCTGGCGCGTGGCGATGGCGGTCATCGGCGGCGTATCGCTCGTCGCGTTTATCGCACTGATGCTCCGCCTGCGCCCGAGACCACAAGCCGAACGCCGAAAATTCACGCTTGCGAACTCCCGGTCCGGCTACGCCGCCATCTTCGCCAATCCGAAGGCAAAGTTCTGCTATTTGGCTGTCTTTGTCGAAGGACTGATGATCATGGGCATGCTGCCCTACGTCGCCACGCTTCTTGAAGCGCGCGGCGCGGGCGGCATTCGCGAAGCCGGGATCGTCGTCGCCGGCATCGGCATCGGCGGCGTTCTTTTCAGCTTCCTGATCCGGATTTTGATGAAGCAGGCCGGGGGGATGTTCAATCTGATACGGCTCGGCGGGTTCACTGCCGCCGCCGGTTATCTGATCTTCTCATTGCAAGGCGCAAGGCAATCCGAGCTCATTGCGTTCGTGATCGTGGGCGTGGGCTTCTTCATGATCCACAATCCCCTGCAAACGCAGGCGACGGAACTGGCGCCCAGCGCACGCGGCTCGGCCGTTGCGCTGCACGCGTTTTTCTTCTTCGTCGGGCACGCCTTCGGCCCGATCTATTATGGTCTGGGCTTCAGTCTACTTGGCGTCACGCCGATGATCCTTATCAGCGCCGCCACCATGGTCGGACTTGCGCTGTTCACGGCCCATAATTTGGAACGGCTGAGCCGCGCGAAGGACTAACGCCCCGCGCGCTGGCTTGCCTCATCGATGGCATCGGCAATCGCCACCGCGCTCATATTGAGCAGGCCACGTACCGTAATCGACGGCGTCACGATATGGACGGCCTTGTCGGCGCCAAGCAGCATCGGCCCCAACACCACTGCGCCGGAAACGACCTTCAGCAGATTGAACGCGATGTTGGCTGCGTCCAACGTCGGCATGATCAGCAAATTGGCCGCGCCCTTGAGCCTAGAATTCGGGAATATCTCGTCGCGAATGAAGGGCGACAGCGCGGCGTCGGCGTGCATCTCGCCTTCGACCTCGATGCCCGGTGCCCAGTCCGCGAGGATACCCAGCACATCACGCATCTTGATTGCAGATGCGGTGTCCTCTGAGCCGAAGCTCGAATGCGAGAGCAACGCGATCTTGGGCTCGATGCCGAACCGGCGCACTTCATCCGCCGCCAACAGAGTGATCTCCGCCAGATGCTCCGGCTCGGGATCATGGTTGACGTAGGTATCGGCAATGAACAGCGGACCCGACGGAAGAATAATGCCTGACAGAGCTGCAAGACCGCGCACACCGCCTCGCCGGCCGATCACCTGCGAGACGTGCCGCAGCTGCGTCTGATACCGGCCAACCGCACCACAGATCATGGCATCGGCGTCGCCCCGTTTAAGCAGCAGACCGGCAATGACTGTCGAGCCGGCGCGCACGATGCGGCGGGCATGGCTCGGAGAGATGCCGCGACGCTCGACGAGCCTGCAATATTCCTCCGTCATCGCTGGAATGCGCGGATCGCTTTCCTGATCGAAGATGTCAAAGTCCTTGTCGACTTGCATCCGCAGCCCCAGGTGCGGCAGCATCCTGAGAATATTGCCGCGACGGCCGACCAGCACTGGCCGGGCCAGCCCTTCGGCAATGACCTGTTGTGCCGCTTGAAGAACGTAGGGATGCTCGCCTTCTGCATAGACGAGACGCTTGGCATCGCGGCGATGGCCGGCCTTCGCAGCCTCAAACATCGGCCGCATCATGAAGCCGGAACGATAAATAAAGCTGGACAGCTTCTCTTTATATGCGTCGAAATCCGCGATCGGCCGCGTGGCTACGCCGCTGTCCATCGCAGCCTTGGCAACGGCGGGCGCGATGCAGGTGATCAAGCGCGGATCGAACGGCTTTGGAATAATGTACTCAGGTCCGAAGACGAAAGTCTGGGCCCGATAAGCCGACATGACAATGTCGGACGCTTCGTCCTCAGCAATTCCGGCGAGCGCGACGACGGCCGCCTTCTTCATGTCCTCGTTGATCGTCGTTGCGCCGACATCCAGCGCTCCACGGAAAATGAAGGGAAAGCAAAGCACGTTATTGATCTGGTTCGGATAATCCGTCCGGCCTGAGGCAATAATGGCATCCGGACGGACAGCCTTGACGTCCTCGGGCATGATCTCCGGCATAGGATTGGCGAGCGCGAACACAAGCGGGTTGGGCGCCATACCCGCCACCATCTCTTTGGAAACAATGCGGCCAGCGGAAAGACCGAGAAAGATGTCCGCCCCAGGCATCAGATCAGCGAGCGTGCGTGCGGTGGTGTCCTGGGCGAAGGGCGCTTTGTAGGCGTCCATCAGCTCTGTACGCCCGGCGTAGATGCAGCCCTTGATGTCGGCGATGAAGACGTTCTCGCGCTTGAGACCGAGAGACATCAGCAGGTTGAGACACGCGAGTGCCGCGGCCCCAGCGCCCGAGCAGACCAGCTTCACATCGCCGATCGCCTTGCCGACCAGCTTGAGCCCGTTGAGAACGCCAGCCGCCACCACGATTGCCGTGCCATGCTGATCGTCATGGAATACAGGGATCCGCATCCGCTCCTTCAGCCGACGCTCGATCTCGAAGCACTCCGGCGACTTGATGTCTTCGAGATTGATGCCACCAAAGGTCGGCTCCAGCCGTGCGACGGCCTCGACGAATGCGTCGACATTTCGTTCGTCAACCTCGATATCGTAAACATCGATACCGGCGAATTTCTTGAACAGAACGGCCTTGCCTTCCATGACCGGCTTGGAGGCCAGTGGTCCGATGTCTCCCAGTCCGAGAACCGCCGTTCCGTTGGTGATCACGCCCACCAGATTGCCGCGCGCCGTGAGGCGCGACACCATGGTCGGATCTTCGGCGATGGCAAGGCAAGCATGGGCGACGCCCGGTGAATAAGCCAGAGCCAGATCGCGCTGATTGGCGACAGGCTTCGTTGCCTGGACTGCGATTTTCCCGGGTGGATCGGCTTCGTGGTAATCGAGCGCACTCTTGCGAGCGGCAGCCTCGTCGATGGTATCCGGCATAGACCTAGCGTTCTCCTCGTGCGCGATTTTCCTGGCCCCTACTCCCCGCGAGGGCCGCAGTTCTGGAAGTATCGCAACCTCATACGTTGCACGCCGCGTTCTCCAATGCAAAGGCCGATGCTATCGGGCCGGGCGCGACATCAAACTCCACCCACTTTCTCGTCGGTAGACCTCGAAATCGCCCGTGAGCTTGTTATAAGCATCTCATGCATTTCCTTCTGCTGTCGCTGTCCATTGCTATCCTCTTCATCGCTGCCCCGCTCGTCATTCTGGCGAGCCGTGCCAGCCGCGCCGCTGCGGCGTGGGGCAGCGCCGCAGCGATGCTGACAAGTTTGTTACTGATCGCGCCGATGATGTCCGGCGTGCTCAACAACGAGATCGTCGTGGAGACGTGGCCGTGGCTGCCGCAATGGGGCATCGATCTCGGCGTCAGGCTCGATGGCTTAAGTCTACTGTTTGCCATCCTAATCCTCGGCATAGGCATGCTCATCGTGCTTTATGCCGCCTATTATATGCCGCAGTCGGACAGTCTCGGCCGCTTCTACGCCCTATTGCTTGCATTTGCCGGCGGCATGCTGGGCATGGTGCTCTCCGAGAACATGATCCAGCTCGTTCTTCTGTGGGAAGTCACGAGCATCACGTCTTTCCTTCTGATCGCCTACAAACACGAGGCACATGACGCGCGAATTGCGGCCCGCATGGCGCTCGCTGTGACCGGGGCCGGTGGCTTGGCGCTGCTGGCGGGCGTGCTGGTACTCGGCCAGATCGTGGGAAGCTTCAATCTTTCGCGGGTCATCGACAATGGTGATCTGATCCGAGGCGACGCGCTCTATCCCCTCGCGCTCGTTCTGATCCTGATCGGCGCATTCACGAAGTCAGCGCAGTTCCCATTCCACTTCTGGCTGCCGAACGCGATGGCCGCACCAACCCCGGTCAGCGCCTATCTGCACTCAGCAACGATGGTCAAGGCTGGCGCCTTCCTGGTCGCGCGGATCTATC
>JAEYYQ010000539.1 GCA_023428365.1 Pseudomonadota bacterium
GTGCTGGTCGGCGCCCTGCTGCTCGCGGGTTGCTCGAGCGACGGTGCTTTGCTCGGCGGTATGACTACGGCCTCTATTCCTGAACAGCCGAAGGTCGATCCGGTTTGCGTCACGTTGACGACGCAGATCGAAGGGCTGCGGAAGGACGGCATCGCCGATAAGGTCGAGAAGGCTGCTGCTAAGAAGTACAAGATGAAGCCGGCCGATCTCACCCAGGCTGACGAACTCAACAAAGCCAACGCTGAGTATCAGACCCGTTGCGGTCTGACGACGACACCTGCGACCACCGCAGCCGCCGCGACGACGCCAGCCGCACCGGCGACCGTTGCATCGAACACCGCATCCAAGTCGCAGCCTGCTTCGATCATGCCGCAGCATGATTGACGGTATCGGTTGACGGCAAGAGGCGCATGAGCCGGGCTGCAGCATGTTGCCCGGCTTTGCTTGTTGGAGCGCAGCTTTGAAGAGCGTTCTTATCTACGGCGACAGCCAAACCTGGGGCCGACAGCCGGGTGTTCCCGAGCGCATGCCCTATGCGCGCCGCTGGACGAGCGTTATGGGCGCCCGTCTCGGGCCGGATGTCCACCTCATCATAGAGGCGCTGAACGGGCGCACGACGTGCCGCGACGAACCGTGGAAGCCTTGGCGCAACGGCGCAGCGCATCTCGACATGATGCTCGCCTGTCATGCGCCGTTGGACCTTGTTGTTATCGCGCTCGGCTGCAACGATCTGCAGTGGCATCAGCACATGGGCGCTTACGAATCGACGCTGGGCGCTCAGGTCTTGCTCGAGAAAGTTCTGGGCTGGCGTGGTGAACCCGCCGGCACGCCGCCCAAAGCGTTGCTGCTCGCGCCTCCACGCATCACGGCCCCTGCAGGGATGCTGCAGGAAAAATTCCGCGACGCGCCAGAGAAAGCGGACGAACAGCAACGGCGATATCGTGAGTTGGCTGGGCAGCTTGGCGTAACGTTCTTTTCGATGGCGGATGTTGCGGAGCCCAGCCCCATTGACGGGGTGCATCTCGACGAGGCCGGGCAGCAGAAACTTGGCGAAGCGATGGCGCCGGTGGTCGCCGATGTCCTGAAACGATGAGTTTTTCGGCAATGGATGCAAGCGGGAAACAGTCGTCGCGAGTTCCGTGGGGCGCGACCCTCCGGGGGGTTGCGCGTTGATATGACCTGTGTTGAAGACGGCGGCTGATGTCACTTCCGACGAAGGGAGGTCCTCTTGTTTCGTCGATCAGCGGTTCTCGGTGCTGCGGGTCTTGCCGTGGCTTTGGTTTTAGCGGGTTGCGCAAGCGACGACGGCAAACGTCGTGGCGGTGATCCGGGTGCGCGTGAAATGCCCGCCGGGTATAGCTGCCAGTCTGTTCGCGCCGAGCTGAATCGCCTCGATGCCAAGGGGACCAGAGCGAAGGTGGAGGCTGCGACAAGTGGTCAGAAGCTCGCGCCGGCGGCCCAGGCCGAAGTTGACCGGTACAACGAGCTTCTGAACTTTTATCTCGGCGCTCGCTGCCACGTTTAGGCCGTTCGTCCGAAGCCCCTTGGCAGGGGCACCCACAATCCGCTTGAATAGGGGCTCCGGCGCAGTAGCGGCGGAGCTTTCAGTTTTGGTCTTTCCCTAAAATGCAGGATCGGCAATGTCGGATAATACCTACGACGTGGTGGTGGTCGGCTCAGGCCCCGGCGGCTACGTCGCGGCCATTCGCTCGGCGCAACTCGGCTTCAAGACCGCCATCGTCGAACGCGAGCATCTGGGCGGCATCTGCCTGAACTGGGGCTGCATTCCGACCAAGGCGCTGTTGCGCTCTGCGGAAGTCTATCGCAATGCCGAGCACGCCAAGAGTTATGGCCTGACGATTGAGAAGCTTGGCTATGACGCCGCCGCCATCATCAAGCGTTCGCGCGGAGTTTCGACCACGCTGAACACTGGCGTCGGTTTCCTGATGAAGAAGAACAAGATCGACGTGATTTGGGGTGAGGCGACAATCTCCAATCCCGGCGAGATCACGGTGGCGGCGACGAAGAAAACGCCGATGCAGCCGCAGCCGGCCGCGCCCAAAGGCGTCCTCGGGCCAGGGACGTACAAAGCCAAGAATATCATCATCGCAACGGGGGCACGCCCGCGCGTGCTGCCGGGCATCGAGCCTGACGGCAAGCTGATCTGGACGTATTTCGAGGCGATGGTGCCTCAGGAGATGCCGAAGTCGCTGCTGGTGATGGGCTCGGGAGCCATCGGCATCGAGTTCGCGTCGTTCTATCGCACGTTCGGTGTTGATGTGACGGTGGTCGAACTCCTGCCGCAGGTGTTGCCTGTCGAGGATGCCGAGGTTGCAGCATTTGCCCGCAAGCAGTTCGAAAAGCAGGGCATGAAGATCGTGACTGGCGCAAAAGTCACCAAGATCGACAAGGGCGCGAACAGCATCACGGCGCACATCGATCTCGGTAACGGCAAGACGGAGAGCATCACGGCTGACCGTTTGATCTCGGCCGTTGGTGTCGTCGGAAACGTTGAGAACCTCGGCCTGGAGAAGCTCGGCGTGAAGGTCGAGCGCGGCATGATCGCGACCGATGGCCTGGGGCGCACGAACGTGCCGGGCATCTACGCGATCGGCGATGTCGCTGGTCCGCCGATGCTGGCGCATAAGGCGGAACACGAAGGCGTCATCTGCGTGGAGACGATTAAAGGGCTCGAAACGCACGCCATGGACA
>JAEYYQ010000646.1 GCA_023428365.1 Pseudomonadota bacterium
CTGTCGCGCACGGACTATGAAGCCTGCCAGTCGAACGATGAGAAGGGATTCCGGGCGGCGGTCGAGCGCATCACCTTAGGGGCGCTGCAACGCGGACTGAGCACGGTCGACTTCAAGGCTGTGGTGGCCGAGGAATGGCGCCGCGCCGGCATCGATGACATGCTGGATCGGCAGGTCGATATTGCAGTCGCGCAGGTGCGCGAGGAGACGAGCTGGGGTGAGCTGCTGCAGTCGCTCGCCTATCAGGAAACCGCAAAAGCCCTGGCGACTTCGGTTGCGGAACGCGTCTATCGCTCGGATGCAGTGAAGACGGCGATCGAGCAGCTTGCGGTCGGTGTCGGAAAGAATGTCGGCCGAACGATCGAGGTTGCTGCAGTCGACGCGGCTGAGCCGTCGCTGCAATGCGTGCAGGCGTTTCTGGGGCCGCGCTTTGGTACGACCGTCGCGCGTGTTGTCTCGACGGACGCCGGCAAGGAGTTCGCAATTGATCCGGCACAGGCCGGGGCCACGGTCTCCTCAACATCCGTGCTGCTCGAGAGTAGTGAAGGCCTGACGGGCGCTGTCATTCTCCTGGTTCGCCGTCAGCTGTCGAATATGGCGACGCGCGTCGGGCACAGGATCGTCGGGGCGGTACTCGGCCGGCTCGTGTCGGTCGTGGCTGGCGGCGTTGGCGTGGTTCTGATCGCCAAGGATATGTGGGAGCTGCGCTCCGGAGTCATGCCGATCATCGCGCAGGAGATGAAATCCAAAGACACCAAGGAGCGCGTTCAGGAGGAGCTGGCGAAGACCATTTCGCAGCAGCTCGGCGAGCAGATTGGTGATCTGGCGAGCAAAACGGCTGACCGCATCATCGACATCTGGCGCGAATTCCGTCGCGCCCACGCAAAGGTGCTCGAGCTGACGGAAAGCAATGCTGGTTTCAAGACCTTCATTGACGCCGCACGGCCCGATCAACTCGCCAGGATCGACGAACTGGTCGGCGTCATCAGTGCGACCGAAGGCGATAATGGTGTCCTGAAGCGCCTGCAGGATGGAACGCTCAACACCGCGGTCAACAGGCTGTCGGATCCGGGCATGGAAATCGTTCGCGAAACACGCTCGATCGATACAGCGCTGCTGTGGACCGAATTCGCCGGCGATAAACTGGGATCGGTCGTTGCCTTTGAAATGCATAAGCGTGCCAAGCCGCAGGATTTCACCAAGACATCGTTGGCGCGCATCTTGAGCCTCGATGACCGGCTGGCCGCTGTCCGACTGACAGGGATTTCGCGTGATGCCCGTGATGTGCTGTTCGAGCTCGACAATGCCGATCTGAAAATGCTCGCGCGGAGCCTCGCTGAACCTGAGCTCGATACGCTGTCGCGCTATCTGACCGGCTTGCAGAAGAGCGCGAGCCAGCGCGTGTTGCGCGCCGTCGCGCAGAATCCCACCCGGATGCAGGTGTTGGCCTCGCCGCGCGTCCGCGATGCGGTGTTGGCAAGCCGCGATCAGGATGCAGCCGTTGCCATGATGCTGAGGTCGGAACTGCTACCGAACCCCGCTATCGTGACCCGCGACTTCCAGCAGGTCTATGACGGCGAGGTCAACCCCATCCTGCTATGGGAGAAACATACCGTCCTGATATCGGTGATGGCGGTGCTGTCGCTGCTTATTCTGCTGATCCTGAAGAGGATCGTATTCGGGCGGCGGCGCAGGGCAACGGCTTGAACGACAAACGAGGGTAACGTGATGCGTCTGGTGACAACTGAGACGATCGATGAGCCGGTGCGCCAGGGCGAGATGCTGCATGCTTGCGCCGTCAGCGGGGCGAACATCATCCGCGACATGCGTGAGGCGATCACCAACACTATCGGCGGCGAGATGATCCGCTACGAAGCCCTGTTGGATAAGACAATTACCCGCGCTCTTGAGGCGCTTGCCCAACGCGCCCGCGACAAAGGCTATGATGGTGTCCTTGCCGTGCGGATCTCGCATCCGACGATCACGCAAGGGGCGATTGAAGTTGTCGTGGCGGGTACCGGCTATTGGCGCGTTGCGTCCTGATTGGCCGGCTTCCGGGCGACGAGCGTTACTCCGGCGAGAATGAGAGCCAGTCCGGCGACGTGAAACAGCTGCATCCGCTCGCCCAGAAATGTCCAGGCGAGGATCACGCCGTAGGCCGGGACGAGATGCAGGAACGCGCTGGCCCGTGATGCGCCAATGATTTCAACACCGCGCGTCCAGGCAGCATAGGCGAGCACGCTCGTGAAGAGGCCAGCGTAGCCGATCGCCAGGACCGTCGGCCAGGTCAGCTGCAGCGGTACGCCGTTCGCATGTTCCCAAATCGCGAAGGGAAGATTGGCGATGGCCGAAATCACCGCCAGGGCAAACAAAAAGCCGAAGCCGCTGATATCGGGCCGCAAGCGCAGGCAGGCGCTATAGATCGCCCACAACGACATGTTGAACAGGACAAGCAGGTCGCCGCCGTTGAAGGTCAGTGTCGCAAGCTGGGCGAGGCTGCCGCGTGCCACAATGGTGAGCACACCCAACAGCGAAATGGCGACACCGGCCAGCTGCAGGCGGCTTAGGCGATCACCGAAGATCAGGAAACTGGCGAGCACGATCAGGGCAGGCGCCACGGAATTGATGACGGCGACGTTGATCGCTGCGGTGTAGTTGAGCGCCACGAACTGCAGCGTCCCGAACATTGCGCCGCCGGTGAGCGCCAGGAACACCATGGTCCAAGGGCGTTCAGCGATGGCTGACCATTCCTGCCGCCACGACTTGCTGACGATTGGCGCCAGGACCAGTGCAACGAGCAGCCAGCGAAATGTGTTCAGACCGGCTGGTGGTACAACCCCCGCAATTGCTCGGCCGACAATATGATTGCCGGCCCAGAACAACGTGCCCGTTGCCAGGAGCGCACAGGCTTTACTGGTAGGAGAAAGCACCTGGGGTCAAAGGATTAAGGTGCAGCGGGCGGTCCCGACCAGCACACGTCGGCTTCCGCCTTGCACGTATGCTCATCGAATACAATGAGGTCGAGGAACAATTCGCAAGTCACGTCCTTCTTGCCGACCTTGTACTTCTTGATGCCGCGTTCCGCAGTCCACTTCTCGATGTACTTGTCGAGCAGGTTCATTGCGTCCTTGGTCGGTCCTTCTTTGCCGTAGTCGTTCACCGAAAAACCTAGACGCGTGCAAGCCGCATTGGCAGGCACGGATAGGCCGACGATGGCAATCGTGGCGACGATGAGTGCAGCAAGTCGAGGACGCGACGGCATTAGGCAAATTCCCTCTTCTGAGCCCGGCCCATGGTTAATTTTCGAGGTATAGCGGCGGCACGTCAGAGTTGCCAGCAACGATCGGCATCGCCCAACAGAAGTGTTGAGTGCGTGGCCCCCGTGCGTCGGTGAAGTGGATAAAGTACACCCCGGTCCGACAGGGAACCGGGGTGCAAAATGTACGAAGGGATCAGACGTCTCGAGGAGATGAGACGATCAGTTCTGGTAAGGCGAGTCTCCGCCGCGAGCCGTGATCCCGGAGTCGAAGAAGAAGCCGTTGTCGAACGGGCCGAACTGTGACTGCCGGTCCAGCATGGGATCGCGGTAGAAATTGTTGCTGCCGTAACGCGTACGGCTGTTTCCGTATGTGTTGATCACATCCTCGGCGACGTAGGAGTAACCGCCGCCCTGGCGCACCACGTAGCCACGGACAGCTGGGCCCTTGCTGGCCTTGCCGCTTCTGGAATATTGGCGCTTACCATCTGCGTCCGCTGGAGATGGCATCGTCAGCGCCGCCGTGAGGCCAATCGCCAGTCCCATGATCATTACGCGCATCATCCGCCACCACCTTTCCGCCTGAATCTGACCCTGCTCCTGACAGAATAACGAAAAAAGTGAACGAGTGGTTCAAACTCGGCGTGATGAGGTTAGTATCTTATGAATGCTGCGGCGCACGAGCCACATCACTGAGGCTGTGCTGCACCGGTAAACGCACCGGTTCATCCGCGCTTGGGCGAACGGCGGGCCAGAATGGGCGAAATCAATGTCCGAGCGCGAATTGCGCATTTGGATGGATGCGCGGCCTGGCGTGTGGCTCGGAAGCTCAGTCAACGGGTGTTGCAGTGAGCTTCCGAACCTGTCGATAGACTACTTGCAGGCGCGCTGCTTGGCGGTGCAAGTCGTCATCAGCGGGTTGGCGTCGCACTTCATGGCGACCTTGCCGCGTGCCTTGCCACCGAAGCTGGTGATCGACTGACCGAGCGCAGCCGTGGCAAGGGTCTTGGAAATTTCAGGCGTCAGGCCGGTTGCCGTACCGCCCGCCAGGACGCACTTGGCGTTGGCGACGGAAGGAACAAGGGCAAGACCCAAAAGTGCGGCGCAACTCATTGCCGCGGCGTGCAACTTCTTCATGTGATGCCTCCTCACAGTAGTGACCCAAACGGAGCCACTATGCTCAGGAAGAAGCTGACCGGGTAAGGTGGAAAAACGATCCAGAACGGTGCGTGAAACCGTATTCGCGGTGGGCGTGACCGCCCAGCAA
>JAEYYQ010000660.1 GCA_023428365.1 Pseudomonadota bacterium
ATATCGGCACAGTTACCCACATCGGCTATTCACCATACTTCAGCCATAGTCACTGATCTCACGGGAATGGAGGGGACATCGTGTACCACAAGCTCACCCGTCAGTTCGTCTGTACGGTCGTTGCAGCGGGATTTGCGCTAACCAGCATGGCCGCCAGCGCCTCGGCGCAGGGGTTTTTCTCATTCCTATGGAGCGGTGGCTCCCGTCAGGTCGTCTCTTTTCCGGCTAGCGTCGCCCCGGGCCAGCTCATCGTCAGCTTCGGCGATCGCAAACTTTACTGGGTACACCGTCGCGGAGAGGCCATCAGCTATCCGATCGCCGTTCCTCGGCCCGACAGCCGCTGGCAGGGCACAACGAGCGTCACCAGCAAGCGGGTTAACCCGACCTGGACGCCGACCGCTGAAATGCGTCGCGAGAATCCCAAGCTTCCGGCTGTCATGCCGGGCGGACATCCGCGCAACCCGCTGGGTGTTCGCGCCCTGTATCTCGGGTCCAGCCTCTATCGGATCCACGGCACCGATGCGCCCTGGACCATCGGCGAGGCTGTCTCTCGTGGTTGCATCCGCATGTATAACGAGGACGTCCTGGATCTCTATCCGCGCGTCCCGACCGGCACGCGCGTGACGGTGACGTGGAAGAAGTACACCTGATCCCATCACCAGGACTGATAGATCATCATGCGGCCCCGTTTGGGGCCGCATTCGTTTGTGAAATACGTCAACGCAGCCTATCTAATATCCTGCAGGACATATCCCGTGGCATCGGGTCACGACGCGGCCACTAGAACTTGCCCTATATGGTTCTGCAATCGCTCGTCTGATTTTGGAGCGCGGACCTTTAACGCAAGTTCCTGTGCAATGAGCACCCCTCTGATCTCGATTATTATCCCGGTTCTCAATGAGACGCAGGGCCTGAACGCCCTCCTGGATCGCGTGACGCCAATCCTCGACCGCCTCGGCACTTGGGAGATCGTCTTCATCGATGACGGGTCGACCGATGGGACACTGGCAGCGTTGAAGCGCATTCATGAGACCGACCGGCGCATCAAGGCCGTTTCGTTCAGCCGCAACTTCGGTAAGGAGATCGCCATCGCAGCCGGGCTGCGCTACGTCCGTGGCGACGCCGCCATCATCATGGATGCCGACCTTCAACATCCGCCAGAGATCATCGAAGAGTTCGTCGCGAAATGGCGAGCAGGATATCAGGTGGTCTACGGCGTCCGGCTCGACCGTGCAACCGATGGCCCGTTCCGTCGCTTCTATTCACGCAGCTTCTACCGCCTGTTCAATGCCCTCTCGAAGTCCGACATTCCGGAAGGCGCCGGCGACTTCCGTCTGCTCGACCGTCGAGCAATCGATGCGATGAACGCACTCGATGAAAGCTCTCGCTTCAATAAGGGCCTGTTCTCGTGGATCGGCTTTCGCGCGATCGGCGTGCCTTATGCCGTCGCCGACCGGGCCCATGGCAGCTCGCGATGGAGCTTCCGAACGCTACTGCGCTTCGCCCTCGACGGCCTGACCTCGTTCTCTACGCTGCCGCTTCGGATTTGGTCGCTTCTGGGCCTCGCTATCTCGCTGACAGCATTCGCGAGTGCTCTTGTGTATCTGTCTCGAACATTGCTGTTCGGCACCGATGTGCCAGGCTACCCGTCACTCATCATCTCGGTGATGATCTTCGCGGGCGTACAACTGATCTCGCTCGGCGTGATCGGCGAGTATCTGGGCCGCGTCTATGAGGAGGTCAAAGGAAGACCGCTGTGCATTGTCGCCGAAGAAGTCGGCACCAGCCGCGCCGCCGAACCTACCACGCGCCGCCGGATGGTTGTTCCGGTCACTCACCACGACGGGTCTGACGCGCGGTGAGTGAAACCATGCACTTCCAATCAACGCGCCCCGCGCCAGTCATCTTGTGCGCGGACGACTACGCCATGACCGACGGCATTTCTGCCGCCATCGAAGAACTCGCCACCGAGCGCAGGCTGTCTGCTACAAGCGCGCTTGTCACCAGTCACCATTGGCCTGCACATGCGCCGCGTCTCGCACGTCTCCGGGATCAGCTCGCTATCGGCCTGCACATCAACCTGACTCTCGGTGAACCGTTGGGCTCAATGCCGCGTCTCGCGCCATCCGGACGCTTTCCGTCGCTGAGCAAGCTGCTCGATCTCGCCATGAGCCGCAGATTGACGGAAGCTGAAATTGCCGCCGAGGTCGGGCGTCAGCTCGACCGTTTTGAACACGTGCTGGGCCAGCCGCCGGACATCATCGACGGCCATCAGCACGTTCATGCCCTGCCCCAGATCCGGAATGCGCTGCTCAAAACGCTTGCCGACCGTTATCCCAATAGGAAGCCGCTGATCCGTGATCCCGCAGACACGCCCACAGCAATCCTGGCGCGGCGGGCGGCGACGATCAAAGCCCTCGGGTTGTCGGTGCTGACTGCGGGCTTCGGCGCTCGCGCACGCGATCTCGGCTTTCCCACCAATCGCGGATTTTCGGGCGTCTCGCCGTTCAACGAGAAGGTCCCCTATTCGCGCGAATTGGAACACTTCTTCCGCCGCCCTGGGTCGTGTCACCTGATCATGTGTCATCCGGGTTTTCCAGACGCGGAACTGGCGTCGCTCGATCCGGTCGTTCAGCGTCGCCGCACAGAGTTCGAGACATTACGCGACGCGCCCCAACTCCCCGAGCGCATCGCCCATCCGCATCGCGACTGGACAGGACGCATCGCTTGGAGCCCCGCAGATGCCGCAGGTTAGTCCGCTGCGCCATTACGGCGGCTTCCTGCTCGCCGGACTGCTCGCGCTGACCACGGACGGCGCGATCCTGCAGACCTTGACGACACTCGGGTGGGACCCGCTCGCGGCACGTCTGGTCGCGATCGCCATCGCCATGATCGTTTCGTGGCTGATCAACCGCACCGTCACGTTCGCAATGAAGGGGCCGCCGTCGCTGCGCGAATACGCGCGCTTCGCCAGCGTCTCGTGGAGCGCACAGGTCGTGAACTACGCGATTTTTAGCGCCATCATGCTGACGCGACCTGAAACACATGTGCTCATGGCGCTCTTCATTGCGTCGCTGTTTGCGACAGTCGTGTCGTACTTCGGTTATCGATATGGTGTCTTTTCCCATCCGCCCACAGCGACGTGGAATGATTCACCCGACCAGACGCACGGATCACGATGAGAGATACGATAACCAACGACGTTGCACTGCTCGACAGCGCCGGCTCGCTGTTCGCCGGCTATGATGTCGTGTTCTGTGATGTGTGGGGCGTCGTACACAACGGTGTCACGCCTTACGCGACGGCCTGCGAGG
>JAEYYQ010000025.1 GCA_023428365.1 Pseudomonadota bacterium
CTCTCGCTTGGCGGCGAGAGCATCCAGCCCCTCCATATCGGAGCATTGGTGGATCAGCCCACGCTCGCTGAGGATCTTTAGAAAGTCAGATTTGGGTGCGGACATTGGCATCGTTGCGTCGGTCTACCGGCGCCTCACGTTTCGATTTAGGGTGTTCGATGGTGCGGGAACATGCACGGGAAGGTGCCAATGGGCAAGCTGATACGCGTGCTGGGTCTCATGAGCGGCACGTCGATGGATGGAATTGATGTCGCACTTGTCGAGACGGACGGTGAGGATCGCGTACAGCGCGGGCCACGTGCGACATATGCCTATCCGGAGCAGTTCAGGGCGCAGTTGCGGCAGGCCGTAGAGGATGCGAAGCCGCTGACCGATCGGGCTGAACGGCCCGGATGTCTTGCTGATGTCGAGCGCGAACTCACCGAGCGCCATGCGAAGGCGGTTGCAAGTTTCCTGACTGAAAATCGTATGGCTGCGTCCGACATCGATCTGCTGGGTTTTCATGGGCAGACGGTTCTGCATCGTGCGTCGCTGCCAGTCCGCAAGGATGATGTGCAATCGCCCGCGGAAAATCCGATCACGGTTCAGATCGGCGATGGTGCGTTGCTTGCTTCGCTGACCGGTATTGATGTCGCGTACGATTTGCGCGCGGCGGATGTCGCAGCGGGCGGGCAGGGGGCACCGCTCGCGCCGGTTTACCATCGGGCTTTGGCCGCGCGCCTGCCGCAGCGACCGCTGGCTGTTCTCAATCTCGGCGGCATCGGCAACGTTACCTGGAGCGGCGAAGATGGCCGGCTGATTGCCTTCGATACCGGGCCTGCGAACGCGCTCCTCGATGATTGGGTGCTGCGTCACACTGGTCAGGCCTATGATGCAGATGGCGCATTGTCCCGTTCAGGGACCGCGAATGCAGAGGTTCTGCGGACTTACATGCTGCATCCCTACTTCGAGCGGCCGGTGCCGAAGTCTCTCGATCGTGGGGATTTCACACTCGATCCGGTAACTGGCCTCAGCCCTGCCGATGGCGCCGCGACGTTGGCAGAACTGACGGCAACCTCAGTCAAAAGCAGCCTGGCCTGGCTGCCCGAACTGCCGGTGCTGTGGTTGGTGACGGGTGGTGGCCGGCGTAACAAGCATCTCATGGAGCTGTTGGCTTGGCATCTCGATGCGCCGGTCGCGCCGGTCGAAGTTGTCGATCTCGATGGAGACAGCCTGGAGGCCGAGGCGTGGGCTTATCTCGCCGCACGCACGCTCAACGGTGCGCCGATCTCCTTTCCGGGGACGACCGGCGTTGAGCAACCGTTGAGCGGTGGAATGCTCGCGAAAGCGCCGCGCGGATAACTGCGCGGGGTGTTTACTTCTCTTCGGCTTTCTCGCGCAGGATCTCGGCCAGCCGGCGATCGACGTAGTTGCCGACGCTGTCCTTGAGCGCGGCGATGCGATCTTCGCCTTCGAAGAAGTGGTTGGCACCGGGCACGATCTCGTGCTCGATCTTGATACCCTTTTGAACCTTGGTCTTGACCGCAAGCTCGGCCACGGAAGCGGACGGCACGACGCGGTCCTTCTCGCCGTTGATGAGCAGACCCGACGACGGGCACGGTGCCAGGAACGAGAAATCATACAGGTTGGCGGGCGGTGCGACGCAGATGAACGCGTCGATTTCCGGGCGCCGCATCAGCAGCTGCATGGCGATCCAGGTACCGAACGAGACGCCCGCAATCCAGCAGCTCTTGGCTTCCGGCTTGGCTATCTGCAGCCAGTCCAGCGCCGTTGCCGCGTCCGAAAGCTCGCCGGGGCCGTTGTCGAAGAAGCCCTGACTGCGTCCCACGCCACGGAAATTGAAGCGCAGAACCGAGAAGCCCCGCTCCGCGAACGCATAGTACAGGTTGTAAACAACCTGGTTGTTCATGGTTCCGCCGAACTGCGGATGCGGGTGCAAGATCAGCGCGACGGGGCTGTCCTTGGCCGGTTCGTGATGGTAGCGCGCTTCGAGACGGCCTGCGGGGCCATTGAGTATCAGCTCGGGCATTGGTCCTCGAGATTGTTTGATTTTGCAGCCGCTCTATCCGCTCCGTGAAACGTCTCTGTCATCAGCCAAAACGCTACTGGATGAAAGAATGCGGCCGTCTTATATGAAACTTGACTTCCAGGCTCGGAATTCCCATAGTCTATCGAGAATTAGAACAGTTCGAAAGTCTGGGTCGAATTTGTAGGCGAATTGCTGCCAACCGCGCCCTTCTAACACGGTTGCGGGTAGCAATTGCAAGGTTTGCGTGACGGGCAGGATCGCCGACGGGTTCGGCGGACGGAGACGGTAGCGGTGGAACTGAATACGCGAGGTCGGTACGCGGTCATGGCGATGGCCGATCTTGCTATGCATGGCGGCGAGGCGGCTGTGCCGTTGTCGGCGATCGCCGAGCGGCAGCACCTGTCCGTTGCCTATCTCGAACAGCTGTTTCTGAAGCTTCGGCGCGCAGGCCTCGTGGAGAGCGAGCGCGGCCGGGCCGGCGGATATCGGCTCAGCCGTCCCGCGACCGACATCATGGTCGAACAGATCATGACGGCGGTCGAGGAAGACACCCGCATGACGCGGTGTGCCGGTGAAGGAGAGGCCGGGTGCTTGGGTGAGGGCAAATGCCTCACGCACAATCTGTGGCACGCACTCGGCGATCACATCCGGACTTTCCTGTCGAATGTCAGTTTGCGCGAGGTGCTCGACGGCGTGCCTTCTCACAAGCGGGCACCGCAGTTTTCACGCATGGATGCTGCTGAATGAGCGTGCAGCGCACATACCTCGAT
>JAEYYQ010000053.1 GCA_023428365.1 Pseudomonadota bacterium
TGGAGACGCTGGGCGTGCGCAACGCCGAGCTGCGCTTTCCGGCTGAAAAGGGCGAGATGGCGCGCCTCGCTGACGAACTTGGCTTCAGGCGCATCTCAGCCGGCGCTGATAGCGTCTGCAGCAAGAGGCTAAAATAATGAGTCGTGACGAAACTCATGGTTACGGCTTTCGACCCGCAAGCCGTGCATCACATGCACATCGCGCTCATCAAGGATGGCCGCGCTTGGCCAGTACATGCTAAATTTATCAAAATGAATATGAGGAGTGCTGTGATGACTGATATGGCCACCGCGAAAGCCCGCCTTGAGGCACAGCTTGCAGAGCTGAAGGAGCGGCACATGCGCGTTGAGAAGGATTTGACCGAGCCGCTCGATGCCGATTCGTCCGAACAAGCCGTGCAGAAGGAGGACGACTCTTCGCTCGAAGGACAGGCTGCGCTCATCGCGCGTGAGATCGCCTCTGTCTCGCGCGCATTGACGCGGATCGAGAATGGCACCTATGGCCAATGCGTGCGGTGTGGCAACGAGATTGCAGCTCCACGCCTGGCCGCGCGCCCGGAGGCGGCCTTGTGCATCGAATGCGCGCGCCAGGAGCAGTCTGCCGCAGGACAGTGAGAAGGTCGTGCGGCGGCATCGGATTTGAAAACCCGAAACGGTGACGGAAAGAGAGTGACTGCATTGCGACATTTTCTCGCAGACTCTCGCGCGAGTTCGCCTCTGAACGTCCGATCCTTTTGTGCTTAGCCGCGTCGAGCCGGGCTCATGGCAGATTGAGATTGAACTCGGTGGATGACCTACCGCGGTACCGTCCTCGTTTGACCCTACAACGGCTTGTTTGTCCTTGCGATTGACCGAAATCATATCGTCATCCAACGAAGCATCTAAGTAGATCTCGTTGGACGAGTATGAGTCATCATGACGCGAGCAGGCAGCCTTGAGTATTTACGGCGCTCCGGAACCTTGGTGCTGTGTGTCGCAGGCTTTGTGTGCCTGCAGCGCCCCGCTGTCGCGGCCATACTCCTTGGAGCCGGGTTGGCGTTCTACTTGTTCTTGCCGGTTGCGGCACCGCCGCAAGGGGCACTGACGCACGATCGGATGTCTTCCATCATCATCCCGGACGCGCTGGGTTTCGCATTGGTCAGCTTCTTTTTCGCCATGCCGGTCTGGTTCGGACGAGGAGACGGCAGTCTGTTCGGCGGCATCCATCCCATGGCGATCCTGACCTGGCCGCTGGCCTTCGGCAGTCTCGCGATCCTGGCCGTGGCGGCTCATCGTGCGAGCGCCTGGCTGAATATCGAAGACGAGGGTCTGCGGCTGGCGTCTGCCCGCCAGATACAACACATACCTTATGGCGCGATCGTCGGTGTCGAGCCTTACAGGAGCGGCTTTCCCGCCTGGGTTCGTGCACTCGTGCCGTGGCTCGCCGCGACCGGACGTTACACGGCGGCGGGGGCCGTTGCGCTGGCGCGGGACACCACCGGTGTGCGGCTGCGTCTCGCAAATGGACGCTCGGCCGTGATTCCGCGAGATGGCTTCGAAAGACCTTACCGGCAGGTGCGCGCGGCGCTTGTGGCGCATGGCGTCGCGTTCGACCCGGCAATGACGCGTGCAGGATCAGACAAACTGGAGAATCAAGGTGCCTAGAGTCTTCTTCGCCGGCCTTCGGTGGCTGGCTGCCCTGATCTTGATGACGATGTTCCGCAGCGGGATCGGCTTGGCCGATGAGTGGACCGCCTACCGGATGGGAGACGTTACATTCGAAGCGCCCGCGGACTGGAAGGTCACACGCCAACAAAGGGACCGTGCCTTCGTCCTGCAGAGCCCGAAGCGCGATTTCGAGTTGCGCGTCGAATGGTGGATCCAGGACGAGCCGATCCTCGGGTACGACGACATCAAATCCCACAAGAGGATCAAGGTGGCGGGCAAGCCGGCGACCTACATTCATTCGGTGTTCCCGAACCGGCAGACCCTGCAGGTTGTGCTCGACGAAAAGCGCCGGGACGGCCGCAAGCTGCTGCTGGTCCTGGAATCCACGGCACGCGAACTGTCCGCCATCTCGCCGCTCTTCGACGACCTGCTGGCGCGTATCCGTTTCGGCAAATCATCGGCCGCAATGCCGACGCGACGGGTGAACGGCAAGACGAAACAACAAGCCGAGAAGGAACAAGCCAAGCAGCAACAATCCGGACAGACATCTGCCGGCGCCGCGGCAATCGATCGCAACGTGCTGCATGACGCCGCGGGGCAGTTCGCGCTTCGCTATCCGGCAGGCTGGCGCAAGGGCGTCACGGAACGTGACGGCACCCGCGTTGTCACATTGTCGTCACCGGACGGACAGGCGCTCATCCTCATCGCGGCGCTCACGGGAACGGCCGAGCGTGATCTGAGCGGCCGCGTCGAGGACTTCGAGGGCATGTACTATGACAACTCAGTCCTGCCCAACAGCATTGAAGGCGACGGCGACCTGCGCATCGGTTCCCTTGAGGGCCGGTATGTCGACATGCTCGCGCAGATATATCCGGTGGAAGGCGTGCGCCTCGCTTTCTCCGAAGGACGTTCCTGGCTGTTCAAAGCGACCAGCGGCGACCGCGCCTATATCGCGGCCTTCTTGCATGCGCGCTCGGC
>JAEYYQ010000058.1 GCA_023428365.1 Pseudomonadota bacterium
CTACCAGATCCGCGGCCCGCATCTGAAACTTTAGGGGCGTCACTCATGCGCATCGAATATCACCGCACGCTGATCGCCGATGAAGTCCGCAACGCTGCGTTCGAAGCGGCGCTCAAGTCTGTCATCAAGCCGGACGAGAGCATCGTTGCGGATATCGGCGCGGGAACGGGACTGCTCGGATTGATTGCGGCGAAGCTCGGTGCGCGTGAAGTTCATCTGTATGAGATGGCGGAAGTGGCCGGTGTTGCGCGCGAGATCCTGAAAGCCAACAAGGCGCGCAATTGCCATCTGATGCCGGGGCATTCGACCGAGATGCAGAACCCACCGCGCGCCGATGTCGTGGTGTCTGAAACGCTCGGCAACTACGCCTTCGAAGAAGACATCATCGAGACGCTGAACGATGCGGTGAAGCGGCACCTTGCGCCTGGTGGCGTCGTGATCCCTGGAAAGCTGGCGCAGTACGTCGCCCCTGTGACGAGCGATCGCTTTCATAATGAGCTGACCGCCTGGGACAGCGTCGGGCGTGGCCTCGATCTTTCGTTTGCTCGCGCGATGAGTCTCAACAACATCTACGTGCGCACGATCAAGCCCGCCGATCTGCTCGATAATGGAAAGTCGGCGCGGCGCTGGGACGAAATCGACTTTTCCGTGCTGAACCGCACAACGCGGAAAGGCGAGGCGCGCTGGAAGCTCAATGGCGCGGCGACGATCCACGGATTCGCGACCTGGTGGGTGGCCGAGTTGGTGCCGGGCGTTACGCTATCGACGGCGCCTGACGCGCCGCGCACGCACTGGGAGCAGCTTTACTTCCCGCTCCTGCGTCCGATCCGCTGCGGCGTTGGCGAGAGCGTCGCCGTTTCGATCCGCTCGAAGTCGTCGATGCGCACCGGCACGGACATGGCATGGACAGTCACGCGCCAGGACCGCACCGGCCAAGCCCGCGACCGCCAGTCCCTCGATCTCGGCAAAGGCTATCTGCCGTAGAGCGTTTCCGTCTCACTCGGAAACGTTCTGTTGTCATCCCGGAATTTCGCGTGAGCGAAATATCCGGGACCCAGGCGAATGACCGTCGACCCTGGGTCCCGGCTCTCCGCTTCGCTTCGGCCGGGATGACAAATCGGAAAGGCTCTAGCGTCGCTCGCGAGCGCTCCCCGCCCGATTTGTCTGCCGCGCGCGACACCCCACTCCGTCATGCCCGCGGAGGCGGGCATCCAGTGCCGCCGTCCGCTGGGATCGGGTAGGCCGGCTTGAGAGGGCCCAATGCTGGACTAACGTGACTTGGATCCCCGCCTGCGCGGGGATGACGGCAATGTAGGGGCGTTCTCGCCAGTCTAAAGATTACGTGGATCACGCATCGAGCTGATCGCGCCGCGCGGCTCCTGCGCGGATGGCGGCGATGTTCTCTTTGTATTTGCCGCCTGCGAACACCGCGTTGCCCGCGACCAGAACGTCCGCACCCGCCTTCGCGACCAGCGCTGCCGTCTCCGGATTAATTCCGCCGTCGACTTCCAGACGGATCGGGCGTCGGCCGATCATCTCGCGAATGGCCGCAATCTTCGTCGTCATCGCCGGAATGAACGCCTGCCCGCCGAAACCCGGATTGACGGTCATGACCAGGATCAGGTCGAGCCGGTCCAGCACATATTGGATGGTGCTCTCAGGCGTCGACGGGTTCAGCGCCACGCCGGCCTTCTTGCCGAGGCTGCGGATGAGCTGCAGCGAACGGTCCAGGTGCGGCCCGGCTTCCGCGTGCACGGTGATGATATCGCTACCGGCCTTCGCGAACGCTTCGATGTAGGGATCGGCAGGCGCGATCATCAGGTGCGTGTCGAACACCTTCTTCGAATGCGGTCGAAGTGCTGCGACGACATTCGGACCGATGGTGATGTTGGGCACGAAATGGCCGTCCATCACGTCGATATGAATCCAATCGCCGCCTGCCTGATCGACCGCGCGCATATCTTCGCCGAGCTTGGCAAAGTCGGATGACAGGATGGAAGGCGCGATGAGGATGTCGTTCATGCTGGTATCCTAACGTTCGGCGCGGCTGAGTTGGGCTCAGCCAACTCCTCTGGTTTTAGTACGTCCTGGCTCGGCGCTGCGTTCCAGGAAGGCGATGATCCGTTCCGCGACGTCGATGCCGGTGGCGCTTTCGATGCCCTTCAGTCCGGGAGATGAATTCACCTCCATCACCACCGGGCCGCGCCGCGACCGCAGCATATCGACACCGCAGGCGTTCAGGCCAAGAATTTCCGCCGCGCGAACGGCTGTTGCCCGTTCCTGTTCGTTCAGTTCGACGGGGCCGGCGTTGCCGCCGCGATGGAGGTTGGAGCGGAAGTCTCCGTGATGGCCGGTCCGCTGCATGGCGGCGATGACCTCCCCGCCGACCACGAACGCACGGATGTCCGAACCATGCGCTTCCTGGATGTACTCCTGCACCATGATGTTGATGTTGGACGCGCTGAACGCCTCGATGATCGACTTCGCCGAGGCTTCCGTCTCCGCCAGGATCACGCCGATCCCTTGCGTGCCTTCCAGCAGCTTGATGACGACAGGCGCGCCGCCGACTTCCTTGATGACGACTTCCGCCTTGCGCGGGCCATGGGCGAACGCCGTAACAGGCAAGCCGATGCCTTCGCGCGCCAACAGCTGTAGAGCGCGGAGCTTGTCGCGCGACCGTCCGATCGCCACGCTTTCATTCAATGGATAAACGCCCTGCATCTCGAACTGCCGCAGCACGGCGAGGCCGTAGTGCGTAACCGACGCCCCGATGCGCGGGATCACGGCGTCATACAGCGGCAGTGTCCGTCCGCCATAGCTCAGCGTCGGCCGGCTCGACGTGATGTTCATGTGGACGTGCAGCGTATTGACGATCTCGAGGTCATGGCCACGGCTTTGCGCCGCCTCGGCCAGCCGCCGGTGCGAGTAGAGGTTCGGATTGCGTGCCAGCATTATGAACCGCATCGACGGCCTCCTCGGACCCCGCCTCGCGCCAACTGGCGCAGAGTGATAGGCTACCACTGAGCATGAGCCAAGCGCCGCTCCTGCCGCAGGACGGGATAGAGGGCGGCGCTAAAGGAAATAGAAGGCTGCGCCAGAGGAACAAGTATGGCCGGACGTGAGCATCGTTATCGCGTGGACGTGCGTTGGACGGGCAATATCGGCACTGGGACCTCGGGCTACAAAGCCTATATGCGGGATCACGTGATTTACGCCCCAGGCGCCGACAAGCCTGATATTCCTGGCTCTTCGGACCCGGCGTTTCGCGGCGATCCTGCGCGCTGGAATCCTGAGGAGCTTTACGTGGCGGCGATCTCGGCCTGCCATAAGCTGTGGTATCTGCATCTTTGCGCGGCCAACCGGATCATCGTCACCGACTATCTGGATGAAGCCGAAGGCGTGATGGTGGAAAGTGCAGATGGTGGCGGCCAGTTTGCGTCGGTGATCCTGCGCCCGAAGATCACGCTGACGCGCGCAGCCGATATCGAAGCCGCAAAGGCGCTGCACCATGAGGCGCACGCCAAGTGCTTCATTGCCAATTCGATCAAGACGCCGATCGACGTTGAGCCGGAATTCATTGCCGGGGATCGCAGCGAAACCTGACGGGGCGCCGCGAGGCAGCCTTAACTGGCTTAGGGTGACTGGGGTTCCGCGGAGACCATCGGCCTCAGCCTCAATGCTGGCGTGCATCAGCCAGACGCCGCCGACAACCATTACGACCAGCAGTACGATGCCGAGCAGGCTCCGTTTCAAAACGGACCGAGCCGCGCTCTTCTCACGCACAGTCGAAGCAACCGGCGCTGTTGCCGCATCCGCCGATGGTGACGACATGAATCTTCCCCCCGATGCAATCGGATGCGTACGTGGAGGATGACTTGGGCAAGGTCAAGGTGGCGGGCGTGCCTTTCTTCACTCCGCCGTCAGACGTGATACAGGCGACACGGTTTTGCCGTATTGGAGATAACGAAAAGCACTTGAAGCGATTCGAATCAGCGTACCCAGCGGCCGTATCGCAGGATCGCGACGAGCGGGATGATCAGCCCGAGGACAACTGCGGCCCAGGTCAACGCAGGCAGCGCTGTGTAGTCGCCGCGGTTCACCTGGAAGATCAGGTTGAGGTATTTGGTCATCAGCTGCCCTGCCACCAGCGCCAGGTTCATCAACGAGGCCATCAAGGCGAACCATGTCGCGCGGTGACCGGCAGGGGCGTAGATGGCGATCAGCGTC
>JAEYYQ010000095.1 GCA_023428365.1 Pseudomonadota bacterium
CCGCCACCTGCCGCAACGCGTGCGCGGCCGAACACCTGGCTGCACAGGAACGTGCCTTTGAGGTTGACGTTCAGCACGCGATCCCAGGCCTCCTCGGGCATGTCGAGCAGGCCGTGGTCGGGGTAAATGCCAGCGTTATTGACGAGTACCGTCGGTGTTCCGAGGTCTTTTGTCAGCGCGGCGAAAACAGAAGCAACCTCCGCGGACTTGCTGACATCGAGCTTGTAAGCGCGTGCCGTTTTGCCGGAGGCGTCCAAGGAGGCCGCCACGCTGGCGGCCTCCTTTTCGTCGATGTCGGTCAGGGCGACGGCATATCCTTTGCCATGCAGCGTTTCGGCAATTGCACGGCCGAGGCTGCGCGCTGCGCCAGTAACGACTGCTACGGGATTGTTGTCAGACATGGTCGCCCTCACGTGTGATCAGTTAGCAGCGATTTCGCGAGCCCAACGCTGCGTCCACTGCGGACGAACGGTGGTGACGAAATCCCAGTCAGCAGGCTTCAGGCGCGGAAGGTCCGCAACCGGCAGCTTTGCAGCAACGGCCGGAGCAAGCTTCACTTCGCGGTTCACCGGCGCCAGATAGGTATGCTCGGCGTTGCCAGCCTGGGCGGCCTCGCTCAGCACGAAGTCCACGTATTTCAGCGCGGCTTCCGTGTTCTTCGAACCCTTCGCGATGCCGATCGTCGAGTCGATGATGTAGGCGCCTTCCTTCGGCACAGTCCACTCCCGCGGCGCGCCGCCATCGATTGCAGCCTGGGCGCGATCGCTGGTCCAGCTCGTCATGACGATTTCGCCCTGCGTGAACAGCTGAGCGACCTGGGCGTGCTGCGTGTAGAACGTCAGGATATTCGGCTTCAGCTTCTTGATCAGCTCGAAGCCAGGATCCGTGTTCTTGACGTCGCCGCCGCTCATATCGGCTGCGGTCAACAGGAAGAACGAGCCGTGCGAGGTCTGGATGTCGGGAACGGCAATCTTGCCCTTGTAGGCCGGATCCCACATGGCCATCCAGCTATCTGGCTTTGTCTTGACGACGTCCTTGTTCCAGGTCAGCGCCTGGCCGACGTACATGAACTTGGTGTACGCATCGCCTGCGATGCGGAACTGCGGATAGAGCTTCTCGATGTTCGGCACCTTGCTGGTGACGAGTGGCTCATAGAGACCTTCGGCCTTCGCCTGGGCAGCGCCGACTTCGTCCATCATGATGACGTCGATCTTTACGTCATTCTTCTGGGCGCGCATCAACGCAATGGTCTGCTGCGTGAGGCCGGTTGCGATCTTGACCTTGATGTCCGGGTTGGCCTTCTCGAAGGGCTCGATCACGGCCTTCTTCCAGCCCTGCTCAAACGAGCCGCCGTAAACGATGACGGTCAGCTCCGTCTGCTGCGCCATGGCGCTGGTGGTGAACAGCGCGCAGGCGAGACCCGCCGCTGCCTTCAAAAATGATTTGCCAGTGATCATTTCTCAGTTCCCTTTCTGTGACGCACAACGATTGTTCGAGACTTTAAGAATGGAGCAGACGGCTGTCGCCGGCCCGCCATGATAGCGAGACCGGTTCACCCAGCGACCGCTGCTGAATACCGGTGCGATCCTGCTGATGAACGAGGAAAGTCTCACCCGAGGGCAGAGCTACGGCGTACTCGATGAGGCTGCCGAGCTTGGTCAGCCGTGTCACGGTTCCCGAAAGCGGTGTCTGCTCCTGCGGTGAAGACATTTCGATCTTCTCCGGGCGAACCGCGAACACGATGGCTGCGCTGTCTGCTGCTGATGGCGCGATATGGGGAATGGAGAGGCCAGCTTTCGTAACGAAGGCAGCGCCCTCGATCTGACCATCAAACAGATTACTCGTGCCGATGAAGTCAGCCACGAAGCGCGTCTGCGGATGGTCATAGATGTCCGATGGAGATCCGATCTGATCGATGCGGCCGTTGTTCATGACGGCGATGCGGTCGGCGATCGTCATCGCTTCTTCCTGATCGTGCGTGACGAACAGGGAGGTAATGCCGACTTCCTTCTGAAGCTGGCGGATTTCATGCCGCATTTGAACGCGCAGTTTGGCGTCGAGGTTCGACAGGGGCTCATCGAACAGCAGCAGTTTAGGCTTCAGTGCCAATACGCGGGCCAGGGCGACACGCTGTTGCTGGCCGCCGGAGAGCTGCTTGGGATAGCGACTGCCAAAGCCCTTCAATCCAACCAGTTCGAGTGCTGCAGCGACGCGGCCCGGAATGTCGGCGGAGGGCGCGCCGCGGGCAACGAGACCGAACGCGACGTTCTTGTCGACGGTCATATGCGGAAACAGGGCATAGCTTTGGAACACCATGCCCATATCGCGGTGATTGGGCTTGAGGTTGGTGATGTCCTTGCCCTGGACGAGAATGGCGCCGCTGGTCGGCTCGATGAAGCCCGCGACCATGCGGAGCGTGGTGGTCTTGCCGCAGCCGGACGGCCCGAGAAATGCAACCAGCTCACCGGCTTCGATATCGAGGCTGATATCGTTTACAGCGAGAGATAAAGCGTAGGCTTTCGTCAGGTTCTTTAACGCAAGATCGATCATGTTTTAATGGTGCTTTATCGAGAGAAAACGCGTGTAGATCGGCACGCCGATCAGCATCCAAACAACAATCAGAAGCGTCGAGATCGCGGAGATTGTCGGCTCGCTGGAGAATTCGACGAATGTATAGATCCGCACCGGCAGTGTCGTCATGTCTGGCCCCGCTAGGAACAGCGTCACGACAAGCTCGTCGAACGAGATAATGAAGGCAAATACCGCGCCTGCCAAGACGCCCGGGCGAATGAGAGGAAGCGTGACCTGAAGAAACGTGCGCCACCAGCCGGCGCCGAGATTGCGCGCGGCCTCTTCGACCGCCGGGTCGAACTCTGTCAGGCTTGCCATAACGAGACGAATGACAAACGGCGTCGTCAGCACGCTATGGGCAGCCACCAGGCCGAGGAAGCTACCTTGCAAGCCGATGTAGCTATAGAAGACCAGCAGCGCCAGGCCGAGAACGATCGTCGGAAACAAGATCGGCGACAGCATGAACGCGGATATCGCTTCGCGTCCCCGGAATCGGTAGCGGGCCAGAGCCAAGGCGCTAAACGTGCCAAGCGCGGTCGCAACCAGCGTGCTTGCCGTCGCGAGCATTGCACTTCGTTGAACCGCATCCGTGAATTCCGTCATGCTCAGGAATTTCTCGAACCACTGCAGCGTGAAGCCTTGCGGCGGAAACACCGGATAGGCGGTGGTCGTGAAGGCTGTCGCGACCACGACGATGACCGGCGCGAGCAGATACAGCAGGATCAGGATATTGACGGCAATCAGGATCATGCGGCCCTCATTGAGCGGGTCGCTAAGACCGAGAGAAGCGTCAGGAGCACGATGAGGGTCGCCAGAAGAATGAATGCGATCGCCGCACCGAACGGCCAGTTCAACAGCGCGATGCCCTGCTGATAGATCGTGGTCGACATCACGGGGACGCGCGGGCCGCCGATCAGCGCGGGTGTAACGTATGCACTGATCGCCAGACTGAAGACGAGGACTGAGCCGGAAACGACGCCAGGCATCGAAAGAGGAAGCGTCACCTGCCAGAAGATGCGCACCGCACCGGCGCCCAGATTGCGCGCCGCATCATAAAGCTGCCTGTCGATATTCAGAAGTGCGGCGTCGAGCGCAAGCACCATGAAGGGAAGCAGCACCTCGGCGAGCGCAATGATGATACCAACTTCATTATACATCATCCGGATTGGACTGTCGGTGATACCAATCGCGATCAGGCTCTTATTTAGAAAGCCGTTGTTGGCCAGAAGGATCATCCAGCCGAATGTGCGGACGACGGCGCTGGTGAGCAGCGGGATCAGCACCGCAAGATACAGGATGGCGCGGGCCGTACCGCGCAGCCGTGACAGCCAATAGGCGAGGGGGAACGCGAGAACGATGCAAACCAGCGTGACCGCCGTGGAGATGACCAGCGATCTCCAGAGGACATTCAGGAAGAAAGGATCCGAGAGGAAAGCCGTGTAGTGGGTGAGTTCCCACGTCTCCAGGATTCCACGTCCGCCTGGCTCATAGCCACGGAAGCTCATGACGCCGAGCACAAACAGCGCTCCGGCCATGAACAGCAGCAGCCAAAGGAAATTCGGCGCAATTAAAAGGTACGGTGCCCAATTCAAGCGTTCACGCTTTGGCGCACTAACCGACGCTGGCTCTCTGCTCACCTAAACGTAATCCCGGAGGCTTCAATTGATACTTGGCCAGAGCCTTAGCATTCCCTCTTATACTTAAGACGAGTTGATACAGGCACTTGGTTGTGAACTCAACCGTTCATTTCGCCACCTTGATGCGCATCCCCATCATGGATTCACGGCTTGAACATGAGATCATGGAGTGGGTATCTGTCCGCTCAGGAAACAGCTGGTGATAGGAACGCGCGCCATGAATAAGGGAATCTTGATCTGGGGTGCAGGCGCGATTGGAGGCACTCTCGGCGCCCATCTGATCCGCGCGGGCCACGATGTCACCTTTGTCGACGTCGTTGCTGACCACGTTGCGGCGATCCGCAATGATGGTCTGAGCATTGAAAGCCCCGACGGAAACTTCACCGTCAAGGCTAAGGCGTTCCTGCCCGAAGAAGTCGAAGGCGTATGGGAGCGGATTTTCCTGGCTGTAAAGGCGCAGCACACCGCTGATGCCTGCACGATGCTCAAGAAGCATCTCGCCGATGATGGTTATGTGCTGTCGCTCCAGAATGGCCTCTGTGAGCTGGTGATCGAGCAGCATGTCGGTCGCGAGCGGACGGTCGGTGCGTTCGTTAACTATGGAACGGATTGGCTGGCGCCCGGGCGCATCATGTACAGCAATCCGGGTGCCTTCGTTGTCGGTGAGCTCGATGGAGCGATGACGCCGCGGCGCGCTGCGCTTCACGCCGTGGTCCGCGACTTCGAACCGGACGCCATTCAGACCGATCGGATCTGGTCGTATCTGTGGGGAAAGCTCGGCTACGGATCGTTCCTATTCGCTCAGGCCTTGGGGCAGAAAGGGATCGCAGACTGCATCGCGCGTCCGGAGTTGCTACCGGTGTGGCGCGCGATCGGCAGCGAGGTCATGGCAGTGGCCAAGGCTGAAGGTGTCGAGCCGATCGGTTTCAACGGTTTCGATCCGGAGGCGTTTGCGCCGGGCGGAAGCGAGGCGGCGGCACGCGCCAGCGTCGACGCCATGTATGCGTTCAACAAACCCAATCCGAAAAGCCATTCCGGCATCTGGCGTGATCTTGCCGTTCGCAAGCGGCGCACAGAAGTCGATGCGCAGATTGTCCCGATTGCCGACATCGGCGAAAAGCATGGCATCAAATGTCCGGCGATCCGCAAGCTCGTCGAATTGATCCACGAGGTCGAGGACGGCAAGCGTCCCATGACGGATGACAACCTCCTGGTGCTGCTCGAAGCGGTAAAGTGAGACTGAGCGCCTCGGGGGCTCGGTTATATCGCTGACAAAACTGTGAACGGTGCGCCGCTGATGGCGGATCGGTGCCCAGATCGGCGGCACTCGTCACAGGGTTGATTGCGAATCTAGAGAACACCGTTTTCTCCGCCACGTGCGAGCCGGAACGAATGTGTCGATCAGCAACGACTGACGGCAAACTGTTCTGTTGCGGATTATCGGCTGGCGGAAACTTCTTCAGGACGGACGCTGGTGTGTGATCGAATCCTAGGCAGAGTGTGCACAATAATCATGATATAAATAATGATTATGCAGCCGTCTTAGCCTCTTGGGCGACTTCCGCGCGGTGGGTCTGTTCCTATATACCCTCGGCACGAGAGCCGGGAGTTGCCTCATGTCCATCTTCAAATGCGTCAGCGGCCAGCTGGCGTCCCTCTTGTCGATTCTTGTTATTCCAAGTCTTGCGCTGGCGCAGGGCAGCCCGCCTGCGATGCCGGTGTCGGTCGCGCAACCGATCGCCAAGCAGGTCACGCAGTGGGACGAGTATTCGGGCCGCTTCAGAGCGATCGAGAGCGTCGAGGTCCGCGCGCGCGTCTCCGGATTTATCGATAGCGTGCATTTCAAAGACGGTCAGATGGTCAAGGCTGGCGATCTGCTGTTCACGCTCGACAAGCGTCCGTTCGAAAATGCTCTGGAAGGTGCGAAGGCAGAGCTGGAGCGAGCCAAGGCGCAGGTCGCACTTGCCGATACCGAAGTTGATCGGGCTGCCCCTCTCGTCAAGACCGGGGCTGTGACGCAACGAGATTTCGATCAGCGAAAGGCCAATCTCAACATTGCGCTGGCTGCGCAGCATGCCGCTGATGCGGCCATGAAGAATTCCGAACTGAATCTGGAGTGGACTGAGGTGAGAGCGCCGATCTCCGGCCGCATCTCGGATAAGAAGATCGACGCAGGCAATCTGATCGTCGGCGGGCAGCAGCAGGGTGCCACGCTCCTGACAACGATCGTGTCGGTGAACCCGATCCATTTCGAATTCGATGTGTCGGAGGCTGATTTCCTTCGCTACACGCGCCTGTTCCTGGATGGTTCTCTGCCCTCGACACGCAGCGTGCAAACGCCCGTGCGGATCAAACTGGCCGACGAGCAGACCTGGACGCGCACCGGTGTCGTGAACTTCATGGACAACCAACTCAATCCGCGTTCGGGCACCCTGCGTGGCCGTGCCGTGGTCGATAATTCCGATCACTTGCTGCAACCCGGATTATTCGGACGGCTTCAGCTTTTCGGCGGCGAGTTTGCAGGACTGCTAGTTCCGGATGCGGCGATCGTGTCGGATCAGGCCCGCAAGATCGTGTTCACAGTCGGCTCGGACGATGTGGTGAAGCCCCTGCCGGTCAAACTGGGACCGATTGTCGAGGGGCTGCGTGTGGTCGTCGATGGGCTCAGCAGGGACGACCGCGTGGTTGTCGACGGTCTGGCGAACCCGATGGTCCGGCCAGGCGCCAAGGTGATGCCGCAAGCGACAACGCTCAAGACTGCCGCGAACTGATCGGATCGTTCGAAAGGGACGCTCGTGCGTTTTTCTCATTTCTTTATCGACCGCCCGATCTTCGCGACGGTGCTGTCACTGCTCATCACGATCGTCGGCTTGATTGCGCAGCGGGCGCTGCCCATTGCGGAATATCCCGAGATCGCGCCGCCGACCGTTAACATCACCGCGACCTACCCCGGCGCGTCGGCTCCGGTCATTGCCGAAACGGTGGCGACGCCGATCGAGCAGGAGGTCAATGGCGTCGACAATATGCTCTACATCCAGTCGGAATCGACGGGTGACGGGCGGTTGTCGATCAACGTCGTCTTCAAGCCGGGCACGGATATCGATCAGGCGCAGGTGCTGGTGCAGAACCGCGTGTCGGTAGCGGAGCCGCGACTGCCCGAAGATGTGCGCAGGTTGGGCATTTCGGTGCGAAAGGCATCGCCTGACCTGATGATGGTCGTGCATATGACCTCACCGGATGGTTCGCGCGATCAGCAATACATTTCCAACTACGCGACGCTGTATGTGAAGGACGTGCTCGGCCGTATCGACGGCGTTGGAAACGTCATGATTTTCGGCGCGCGCGATTACTCGATGCGGGTGTGGCTCGATCCTGCGAAGGTCGCCTCTCGCGATCTGACGTCGGGTGATGTCGTGGCCGCATTGCGTGCTGCGAACCTTCAGGTTGCGGCGGGCGCCATCAATCAGGCGCCGGCGTCATCGCCGGGTGCCTTCACGCTATCGGTACAGACGCTCGGTCGCCTGAGCGCGCCGGAGCAGTTCGAGAATATCGTGATCCGCGCGGAGCCGGATGGTTCTGTCGTGCGTCTGAAGGATATCGCCCGCGTCGAGCTGGGCGCGCAGGACTACACCGTCAACGCGTATCTCAACAATCAGAATGCGACCGCGATCGTTATTTTCCAGCGGCCTGGGTCGAATGCCTTGGCGACGGCGGGTGCCGTGCGATCCTCGATGGACGGCCTCGCCAAGGTCTTCCCTCCTGGGGTGGGATACTCGGTGGTCTATAATCCGACCGAGTTCATTCAGTATTCCATCGACGCCGTCGTCGAGACGCTGCTCGAAGCCGTCATTCTCGTCGTCATCGTGGTCATCCTGTTCCTGCAGACATGGCGCGCGGCGATCATTCCGATCGTGGCTATTCCGGTGTCGTTGATCGGAACGTTCGCTGTGATGGCGGCGGTCGGCGTCTCGTTCAACACGCTGTCGCTGTTCGGCTTGGTTCTTGCGATCGGTATTGTGGTCGATGACGCCATCGTGGTCGTCGAGAATGTCGAGCGATACTTGCGACAAGGGCTCTCGCCACTCGAAGCCGCTCACAAAACGATGGACGAGGTCGGCAGCGCGCTGATCGCGATTTCGCTCGTGCTGATCGCGGTGTTCTTGCCGACGGCATTCATCACCGGATTGCAGGGCTCGTTCTACAAGCAGTTCGCCATTACCATCGCGGCCGCCACGGCGATTTCGGCGTTCGTATCGTTGACGCTGTCTCCGGCCCTTGCCGCGCTGTTGCTGAAGCCGCATCAGAACGAACATCACGGCAGTGGTTTCGCGCACACCGTCGGGCGCCCGATCCGTTGGTTCTTCCGCGGCTTCAATCGCGGGTTCGAATGGGTGTCGAGCCGCTATGGCGCGATGACGGGTCGGCTGATCCGCGTTGGTCTGATCATGATGATCGCCTATGGCGGCCTGCTGTTCCTGACATTCAACCGCCTGGCTGCAACGCCGACGGGTCTCGTGCCGCAGCTCGATCGCGGATATTTCATCGCCGCATTCCAACTTCCGGCCGGCGCCACGCTTGACCGCACCGATGCTGTGATCCGGCGGGCTTCGGAAATTCTGCAGTCGCGTCCGGGCGTCCTGAATTCGGTGGCTTTCGTCGGATTCGACGGCGCGACGTTCACCAACGCGCCGAACACGGGCGTCATCTTCGTCGGCCTGGAGGATTTCCCTGAGCGGATCAAAGCCGGGTTGACGAAGGATGCGATCCTTGCCGATCTCCGGCAGCAGATGTTCGCGTTGCGCGAAGCCTTCGCCTTCGTTCTCGAGCCACCGTCCGTTCCTGGCATCGGTACAGGCGGCGGCTTGAAGGGATACGTTCAGGATCGGTCTGGCCGCGGACTGCCTGCCCTGGAAGGAGCAACCTGGGCCGTGGCTGGCTCGGCGGCTCAATGGCCCGGGGTTGCGCAGCCCTTCACGCTATTCAATACGCGGACCCCGGAGATTTATGCCGATATCGATCGCACCAAGTCGGAGCAGCTTGGCGTTCCGATCAGCCGCGTGTTCGAGACCCTCTCGGTCTACATGGGATCGGCGTTCGTCAACGACTTCAACATTCTTGGGCGCACCTATCGCGTCACGGCGCAGGCGGATAATCCGTATCGTCTGACGTTGCGCGACGTTGCTGGCTTGAAGACGCGCAACATGACGGGCGAGATGGTGCCGATCGGCTCTGTCGCGACGTTCAGCGACACCACCGGCGCATATCGCGTGCCTCGGTATAATCTGTACCCGGCCGCTGAAGTCCAGGTGGGGCTGGCGCGCGGATACTCGTCAGGCCAGGGCATTGCCGCCCTTGAAGCTATCGCGGCGGAACGTTTGCCCTCAGGTTTCGGCTTCGAGTGGACCGAGATTGCCCTACAGGAGAAGCTCGCCGGAAACACCGCGATCCTCGCCTTCACGCTTGCGGTGGTGTTCGTGTTCCTGCTGCTGGCGGCACTCTATGAAAGCTGGGTGCTACCGCTCGCGGTGGTGCTGATCGTGCCGATGTGTATTCTTGCGGCGATGTTCGGTGTGAACCTTGCGGGGCTCGACCGAAATATCCTGGTCGATATCGGACTGATCGTGCTTGTTGGCCTTGCCGCCAAGAACGCCATTCTGATCGTCGAATTCGCCAAGCAGGGCGAGGAGGAAGGAAAGGATCGTTTCGCTGCTGCGGTCGATGCTGCCCGGACACGTCTTCGCCCGATCATCATGACCTCGCTGGCCTTCATCATGGGCGTGGTGCCGCTCGTGCTTGCGACCGGCGCGGGTGCCGAGATGCGTCAATCACTCGGCACCGCGGTCTTCGCGGGCATGATCGGTGTGACCTTGTTCGGCTTGATCTTCACTCCGGTATTTTACGTCCTATGCCGGAAGCTCGGCATGCTCGCGTCGCGCAAGGGCGGGAGAGCAGCCGAGGCGGCGCCGCTGACCACGCCATCGGAGGAGGCGCGACCGGTCTGATCTGGTCGCGAACTTAGTTGGTCGCCGGACACTAAGCCCGGTGCCGTAACGCTGAGGGCTGGCGATCAGGCGCCAGCCTGGGTTGCGCATTGTGTTGGGCCACCAGCGGCCTTCCAGGCGCCAAATCCACCAACGATGTGCGCCACGGGCCTCAGGCCCATGTCTTGCGCGACCTTGGTTGCAAGCGCCGAACGCATGCCACCTGCGCAGAAAAAGACGAACGTCTTGTCCTCGCCAAAGACCGGCTTGTAGTAGGGGCTCTCGGGGTCGATCCAGAATTCCAGCATCCCGCGCGGGCAGTGGAATGCGCCGGGAACAGCGCCCTCACGCCTCAATTCGCGGGGGTCCCGGATGTCGACCAGCAACACATCGGGGCGCTGCGCAAGCTTTAGCGCCTCGCTTGCGGAGTATTCCGTAATTTCGGACTTCGCCTGCGCCACTAATGCTTTGGAACTTGTGGTTATTTTCTGTGGCATAGCGACCTCCCGTAGTGCCATGCTTGTTGTTGATATCGACTTGGCAGATGATCCGCAACCCGCCTTCGCCGCAGATCTGCCCTGATCAGAGCGCGATGTTTCGTCAGGACAGATCGAGTCGCCCGATGCCCTCATACAACCTGAATGCCCTGTGCGTGTCCGCGCTGGCAGCTTTGCTGGCGGGCTGCGCTGGCGCAGCCAATGGCGGTGCTTTGGGAGAGCCGGTCACCGTGGGCACCGCCACTCCGCCGCCGCCTGCTCCAACGGTGGTTGCCCAGGCCCAACCCACCCCGTCTCCGGCAGCCGCGCCGGCTACACCAGCGGAGCTCAGCAAGCAGGAAAAGAAAGAGCGGAAGGCGAAGAAGCGGAAGGATAAGCTGGACGGCCTGCTTTCGTCCAACAAGCCGATACAGACTGGCACGATGCAGGCCGACGGCACATACAAGCTCAGCGAAGCCGAACTCGAACTGAACTGCAAAAAGCTGACCGGGCGCGCGTTCGTCCGGATCCTGCAGATTCGTGATCACCAGATCTCGCAGCAGGCGACTCCGGTCGCGCGCGGCGCACAGCAGGTCGTGACGCCGATCTTCGGAGGGTCGCGGCACGGGATTGATCCGGACGCGGATTACCGTCGCGACCGGGCGATGATCGAAGCCTATAACCAGAGATTGGGTGAGAAGCGGTGCAAGGTTTTCGATCTCGTGAAGGAACTGCAACCGAAGCCCGCCGGTGAATCTCCGACGCTGGTGAAGCGATAGTCTGACTGCAGATGGCTGGGACTACGGACCAGGCCACAGTGTGTCAGTGCGGCCGACCAGCCTGTACGTGAGAATACCGAGCCATTCGCGGGTTGCGGTATCAACGCGGCGAATTCCTTCGCCAAGCGAGTTAAAGGGCTGTGTCAGTTCCTGCGCACCGCGTGTGCGATAGTCGACCGGCCATGCGACCACATCGAAGCCGGCATTGCGAAACGTGGCCATGGCTCGCGGCATATGAGAGGCTGAGGTGACTAGTAGCCAGCGTTCGGATGGCTGCGGCTTGATCATCTCGCGGGTGAGCACCGCATTCTCGTACGTGTTCCGCGATTCACTTTCGAGAACGATCCGATCAGGGGCGACGCCGGCAGCCGCGAGATAGTCACCGACCGGACGCGCGCCGCTATGGCCTTGTCGGAAAACCTCGCCATTGCCGCCGGTGAAGATGATGCGCGCCTCAGGTAGCAGCCGCGACAGCACCACGCTTTCGGTCAGACGCTCCGCTGCTTCGTTGAGGGTCAGTACGCCGCGGGCATGACTGATGGTTCCGTCCTCGAAGCCTCCCAGGATAATCACACCCTTGATGTCAGTCGGAGGCGTTGCCGGGCGTGGAAAGCGATCCTCCAGCGGCAGAATGAGGAAATGCCCGAGCGGTGAGAAGCCTATACCGAGCAAACTCAAGAAGCCTGTCAGGGCTAACACACGCCCCGTGCGGACAGCGCGCGTCAGAACCAGCAGAAGCAGCCCCACCGCGAGCAGCAGCAGGGCAAGATGTGACGGTTGCAGAAAGAAAAATGCCGTCCTGGAGAGTGCGTGCATCGTCCGATAAGTGCCGTCTGCCGTTCAGGCGAGCCGTTCGACGGCAATGGCCGTCGCTTCGCCGCCGCCAATGCACAACGACGCGACGCCTTTGGTTTCGCCGTACTTTTCCAGTGCGGACAACAGCGTCACGATGATCCGGGCTCCGGAGGCGCCGACAGGATGGCCGAGAGCGCAGGCGCCGCCATGCACGTTGACCTTCTCGTGTGGCAGGTTCAGGTCGCGCATAGCCGCCATGGTGACGACGGCGAACGCCTCGTTAATTTCGAACAAGCCGATGTCCTTGGCCTGCCAGCCGATTTGATCGAGCAGTTTCGACATCGCGCCGATCGGAGCAGTCGTGAACCACGCGGGGGCCTGGGCATGCGTGCTTGCTCCGACGATGCGCGCGAGAGGCTGCAGCTTGCGCTTCTTCGCCTGGCTTTCGCGCATCAGTATGAGAGCGGCCGCGCCGTCGGAGATGGAACTGGAGTTGGCGGGCGTTACAGTGCCGCCGTCGCGGAATGCCGGCCTCAGTTGCGGGATCTTTGCCGGATCGGCGGTGAAGGGCTGCTCGTCACGCGAGACGTCCACGCTGCCCTTGCGGCCTTTCACACCGACGGTGACGATTTCCTTCGCGAAAGATCCATCCTCATTTGCAGTGCGTGCGCGCCTCAGGCTCTCAATCGCGAACTCGTCCTGTGCCTCGCGGGTGAACTGGTAGGCTTCCGCGGTGTCCTCGGCATAGGTGCCCATGAGTCGGCCCTTGTCGTAGGCGTCCTCCAGGCCGTCGATGAACATGTGATCGTAGACCTGGGTGTGTCCGAGCCGCTGGCCTGACCTCAGCTTCGGCAGGATGTAGGGCGCGTTCGTCATGCTCTCCATGCCGCCGGCCAGGATGATGTCATCGGGCCGCGCATGCAGGCTTTCATACGCCATCATCACGGTTTTCATGCCCGAGCCGCACATCTTGTTGACGGTCGTACAGGGCACATGGTCGGGCAGGCCAGCGCCGCGGGAAGCCTGTCGTGCCGGGGCCTGTCCCATGCCTGCGGGCAGAACGCAGCCTATCAGAACCTCGCTGACGTCTTCAGGCTTGATCCCGGCGCGCTCAACGGCGGCGCGCGTCGCCACCGCCCCGAGTTCCGGCGCGGGCACGGAGGAAAATACGCCCTGGAATCCGCCAACTGCGGTGCGCGCGCCTGAAACGATAACGACGGGATCAGAGGTGGCTTGAGCCATGGTCTTCGCTCTCCGTGTGCCAGGGTGAAGGCAAGGAACACCTTGCGGCAGCGCGGGTCAACAGATCACCGAAGTTTTGTCAGGGGGCGCGGACGAGAAGGCGCGGAAACGCAGCCCCCTGCCTCTCGCCGTGACCGGTCTGCAGGTCGTAGGCTTCCTGCGTTCGGTCATCGCGGATCATGGAGTGGGCGAGAGCATTGGCCTGTCGTTCAAGCTCCCCGCAGTCAGGATGGGGCGGCAGCTGTTCGATCGCGATCCTGATGCGATCACCAAGCTCTCGTGCGAGCTGACCATGGCCCTGCTCGTGCTCGATAAGTGACGTGATGAAGCGACGCCAAGCCCTTTGCAGATCGGCGGGGGCGTGATCTTCCTCGCTCCACTGCGGAAGCGTGTAGGTGACATGGGTTTCGGTGCGCGCGGCTGTTACGCTGCACGCCGTATCGTCGGTCTGGTGATCCAGCCACCATTTGATCTGCCAGGAGGTCCAGCCCGCGAACCGCTGGCGCTTGATACGATCAAAGGGGCCGCGCGAGAACACATCCCGGCGCAGTTCGTCGAGCGTCTGACCTCTGACGTCGTAGAGATTGACGGTTTCCAGCTCGGCAACCGACATCACGCCGGTCGTCGCGGCGGCATTTCCGCCCTGGTACATCCCCATCCACGACACGATGCCCGCAAGTGCGATCGCGAGACCGCAAGCGAGACTGAATTTGCGCATGATCCCCCCATGCCATTGGTTCAGCAACTTTGGCGGGCGCTTGCGGCAGAATTCGGACGATGGCGGGAGATTTCAGCAGGGAAGACGGCTGACATGGGCGGCTGGAAGTGTCAGGCTTCGTGCGGGAGAAAAGAAACGCACACAGGATTTCAGGGATGGATACGCGTCAGCAGCACGTGATTGCCTTCTATGCGCGCCATCCAATTTCGGCGGCGCATATTCTGAAGGCGCTCGAAACGAGCCGAGGGCACCTGCGCGACCTCAAACCCGAGGAACTTTGGGCTCACGATCAGGACCATTATGGCGGTCTCGCTGCGAACGATGCGCTAGCCGAAGCCGCCGGTTTTCGGTCGGGCCAGAAGGTGGCTGATTTCTGCGCAGGTCTCGGAGGCCCGGCGCGTTATTTTGCGACCCGCTACGGCGTGGATGTCACCGGCATCGAGCTGACTCGCGAACGTGTCGAAGGGGCTGAGACTTTGACACGTGCCGTCGATTTGGGAGACCGCGTTCGCGTGCTTTCCGGAGATGTGACGGCAGCGCCGCTCGGCGACGGTACAATGGATGCCGTTTACAGTCAGGAAGCGTTCCTGCATGTGCCGGACAAGGCGAAAGCGGTGAAGGAAGCCGCGCGCGTGCTGAAGCCGGGTGGCGTGCTGGTGTTCACCGACTGGGTGCGGCATCGGTCGCTGAATGACGACGAAGCGCAATCGATGTGGACCGGCATTGCCGCGCAGACGTTGCAGTCGATCGCCGAGTATGACGGACTGCTGGCTGCTGCCGGGTTCGAGGTTGTTAAGGTCGACGATCTCACCAGTGATTGGGGAACGATCCTGGCCGAACGCAGTCGCATGTACCGACAGCTGCGCGAGGATGCTCGCAAAGCCGGGACGCCGGAGGGCGACGATGCCTTCTACAACGCGTACATGAAGCTGGTCGAACTTGTGCAGACACGAGCGCTCGGCGGGGCGCGGTTCACGGCACGCAAGCCCGCCTGATCTCAGTCACGACTTCACACAGTTGGGTGACGAGATGCTCCGGTTGGCGAGCGCGTTGCGCGTGTCCAGTATCAGTTTAGCCTCCCGCGCGATCAGCGCGTAATCGACGGCGTCGTGATCGGTGGAGATGAGCACGGCGTCATACCCGGAAAGTGTTTCGGCGTTCAGCGCTACCGACGGACGTCCGGTGAACTCAGCGTGTTCGCGAGTCGGAGGGATGGCGGTGACGTGCGGATCGTGGAAGTCGCAGTGCGTGCCACGCCGTTCAAGCAGCTCCATGAGCTTGAACGTCGGGCTCTCGCGGACGTCGGAGACGTTCTTCTTATAAGCAAGTCCAATGATCAGGATACGCGCTTTGCCGAGGGAGAGGCCAAGCCGTTCATCCAAGGCTTCTTCGAGCCGCTTGATGACATAACGCGGCATCGCCGTGTTGATCTCACCGGCGAGCTCGATGAAGCGCGTGGGCAGCTCGAATTCACGCGATTTCCAGGTCAGGTAGAAGGGATCGATGGGGATGCAATGGCCACCGAGCCCCGGCCCCGGATAGAACGGCATGAAGCCGAATGGTTTGGTTTTCGCCGCCTCGATGACTTCCCACACATCGATGCCCATCGCGTCGTAGATGACCTTGAGCTCATTCACGAGCGCGATATTGACGGCGCGGAAGATGTTCTCGGTGATCTTCACGGCCTCGGCGGTGGCGGTGGACGATACCGGCACAACGCGCTTCACTACCGCGCCATAGAAGGCGGTGACGAGGCGCTGGGCTGCCGGCCCGTCGCCGGCCACGACCTTCGGGATTGTGACGGTCTCAAAGCTGGTGTTGCCGGGATCTTCGCGCTCGGGCGAGAAGCCGAGAAAGACATCCGTCCCGCATTTGAAGCCGCTTTCCTCAAGGATCGGTCGGAGAACCTCGTCGGTCGTGCCGGGATAGGTGGTGGATTCGAGAATAACGAGCTGGCCGGGGCGCAGGTTCGCAGCGATGGTGCGCGCGGTTGCTTCGATGTAGGACATATCCGGCTCGCGCTGCCGGGTCAGCGGCGTCGGAACGCAGATGACAATCACGTCGCATTGAGCCAAGCCGGACATATCGGTTGTGGCGGTGAAGCGCTTTTCGGCGACGTGTCCCGTAAGCTCCTCGCCACTCACCGCGCCGATGTAGGACTGCCCTTGCAGCAAGAGCTGTGGTTTCGCCGGATCGACGTCAAAGCCGGTGACGGAGAAGCCCGCGCGCGCGATCGCCATCGCCAGCGGCAACCCGACGTAACCGAGGCCGATGACGCCAGCCGTGGCCGATCGGTCGGTAAGCCGCTGTTCGAGCTGCGAAAGGCTGGCGTCTGACATTGACCAAGTGCCCCATGGCTGCCATTGCGCGATGGCGCAATCGATGTTCATTCCGGGCGCGCCGTGACTTGCGGCTCGTGCGAAGGTGCGCCGGATGCTACCAAGGCTATGGCGGGCGCGCCACGGATGAGCAAGGCGCTTAGGGCAAGAGATGCGGTTTCACAAGAGCTCTGAGGTTGAGCGAAAAGACTATACTCCTGCAGCGGCCGCAATTTCTGGCCCAGGGCCGTGCTGAGGCGCGTCGCCGCAAGCTTTGCGGCGCAACTGGGGACACTGGCCGTATCGTTCGCCGACCGAATCGTGCTGGTCGGCATCCTGCTGCGTGTCTGGGGCACGGATCTCTATTCGGACTGGGCGACGCTGCTGGCCGCTGCCGGTCTGGTGACACTCGGCGAATTGGGACTGAATGTCTATTTCGGCAATCATTGGCAGAGGGCGCACGCGGAGGCCGACGCGCCACGTTTCCAGCGGATGCTCGGGCTGTCCCTGACAACCTACACCGTCATCGGGGCGGTTCTGGCCGCACTGGTTCTGCTGTTCATTTTCACAGTCGACTTGAGCGCTGAGTTTTCGCTCAAGGCCCTCACGCCAGGCGAAGCCAGTTTGGTCTTCGTTCTCCTGGCCGGTGCGGCGCTGTTGCGGGTGCTTCGCGGCAGCGTCTCGCAGATCTATCGCGGACGTGGACAGTTTGCGGTCGGCCTTTGGGTCGATCTCGTTCCGGTGGTTGCGGGAGTTGCGTTTGTTGGTGCAGCGGTGGCCGCGGGCG